>JANLPN010000023.1:0-44659 GCA_031367285.1 Betaproteobacteria bacterium
CCGATTGCGACACACTGCCCCGTTTTCATTTCACAATGCCAGTCAGTGCCCGGGTGGTGAAATTGGTAGACACAGCGGACTTAAAATCCGCCGCTTTCCTGCATAAGGGGCGTACCGGTTCGATTCCGGTCCCGGGCACCAATAGGGTACCAGTTGGCCCATGCCGTGAAAGACCCAAACGGTCGTGCCTACAACCGCACCACGCACCTATCCGCGCAGCGGGAGATGATGCAACAGTGGGCGGACTACAAGGTCCTGGATCGCGACCGCCTGACGGTGCGTGCCGCATACTAGCGTACGGGCATCGCGGCGGCCGACTTTTCAGGTATCCGCAGTGCCCGGCTTGAACCCCAACCGCGCCAGCAATGCCTGCGCCGCAGCCGGCGCGCGCTCTTTGGCGCCGTTGATGAAGTACACGAAAACATCGCGCGCCTTGCCGGTTTTGCCCTTGGCCCCCACACGCGGCAGGTCGTCCGGCTCGCCGCCTTTCGCCCAGGTCTGTGCGGCCTCGGCCCATTGGTCCAGCGCCTTGGGCGCGTAACCGGTCTTCACCTTCTCTTCGCTGTTCATGAGCCGCGCGTAGACAAAGTCGCTGCTCAGGTCGGCAAACGAGGGGAATTTGGGCGAGTCGGTAAACACCGTGGCGCATTGGTATTTGCGTGCCAGCAACAGGTAGTCGGGCGACTTGAAGCTGTCGTGCCGCACGTCCAGCACGTGGCGCAGCTTGTGGCCGCCGGTATCCTTGGGCAGCAGGGCCAGGAAGGCTTCGAAGTCCTGCGCGTCGAACTGCTTGGTGGGTGCAAACTGCCACACGATGGGGCCGAGCTTTTTGCCCAGCTCGCCCAGGCCGCTGTCCACAAACTTCTTGATCGATTCGCCCGCGTCGCCCAGCACGCGGCGGTTGGTGGCAAAGCGATTCGCCTTCAGGCTGAACATGAAATCGTCCGGCGTTTCATCGTGCCACTTCTTGAAGCTGGCCGGCTTCATGGTGCTGTAGTAGGTGCCGTTGACTTCGATGGCCGTGAGCTGGCGGCTCGCGTACTCGAGTTCCCTGGTTTGCGCCAGGCCTTTGGGGTAGAAGTTGTTGCGCCAGGGCTCAAAGGTCCAGCCGCCGATGCCGACGCGTAGGTGGGTTGTCTTGGTCAATTTGAAGCCTCCCGGGCGTGTATTGTCACGGCAAGCAGCCCGCTTGTCAGCCCCTGGGCATCAGTGTCCTGGCAATGCGAAAGCCGCCCCGGTTGTCGTGGTTCGCCGGAGCGGCCCAGAAGCGGTTGGCGGTGCGCAACTCCTCCGGCCCAAAGGACCAAGAGCCGCCGCGCACCACGCGCGACGGGCACGTGTTGTCGTTTTCGCGGTGGGCCGAGCCGTCTCGGGGCGTCCGGTCGTAGTCGGGTTCATAACAATCCGCCAGCCATTCCCAGACGTTGCCAAGCATGTCCTTGGTACCGAATGCGCTGGCCGCATAACTGCCCACCGGCATGCTGCCCTGCGTCCAGTCGCGCGTCGGGCTGCCCAGGTAGCTGGCTCGGGTATCGTAGTTGGCCAGCTCGGGCGAGATGTTCTTGTTTTGCGCAAATCCAAACGGCCCGCCATTGCCGGCGCGGGCCGCATATTCCCATTCGGCCTCGGTCGGCAGGCGGTAGCGGTACAGGTCGTTCCTGGCCAGCCGCAGGCGGCCGTTCAGCCAGTCGATGTAGGCGCGCGCGCCATACCAGCTGACGTTCACCACCGGGTACTGGTCCCGGCCCGGGCCCCAAGTGCCGCGGTCGCCGCCACAGCCGCCGTCGGCCACACAGGCGTTCCACTGGGCAAACGTGACTTCGGTCTCGCCAAGCGCAAACACATAGTTGATGGTCACGCGGTGCTGCTTTTCATTGGTGTCGCGCGCTTTTTCGTCCGATGGTGAACCCATCTGAAAGCCGCCTACAGGGGCAGGCGGTATCACCACCATGCGCGGAGCCGACTCGCGCGCGCTGCCCAGTCCCCAACTGTCCACAAAGGTCTGCCTGGCCGACAGTGGTTCGCCCAGATGCGGATGCCGGGCTACGGTATACGGGGCCACAGGCGCCGGTGTTGCGGCCGGCACGGCGACTGGCCTGGCTTGTTCGGCACTCTTGATCCGGCGGTCCATCTCGGCTTTTTCAGTCTCCAGCCGGCGCTTATCTGCCTCCACCTTCGCGCGCGCCTGGCGTTCGCGTTCTGCCTGTGCAACCCCCTCGGCGATACGCCGGTCCGCATCGCGTTTGTCCTGGGCACGTTGTGCCGCCGCTTTCTTCTCGGCCTTCTTTTCCACTTCACCAGGAACTGCCGGCGCCACCGGGGGTGCGCTAGGCCTGGGCATCTCGGGCAGGGTCTGCGCGGCCACAGCACCGGCCACCAGCAACAGCTTGACGGCCAGCCACCGCTGCAACCCAGGAGCAAAACTCATGGCCCGTTCATCCGGCAACGGCGGTAGTCCCCAGCGCGCCACTCGGACAGCCATTTGGCGGCCTGCCTCGCCTCCGGCCGGCCGGGGTGCCGGCGAACCAGGGACTCCAGGGTTTGCCGGGCCGCCTGGCGCTGCACCGGTCTGAGCGCGCAGGCCTGCACGTGGGCGGCGCGCAGCGCCAGGCCCGGGTACTCGGCCTGCAAGGCCAGCAGCCCGGTAAGCAGCGCGCTGGCAAAGTCAAACCGCGGCGCGGCGTTGTGGAACTTGCCTTGCCAGTAGCCGAACACCAGGTCGTCGAATTCAGCTACCACCACATTCACCATCTTGCTGCGTTCGTCGCTCGTGGTCAGCGCGCTGCTGAACAAAGGGTTGGCCAGCGCCGTGGCCGTCCATTCGCCGCAGTTTCTTATGGACAAGGGTGCCAGCGCCGGGTACGCGCCACTGCAATACAGGCCGGCCAGGGCGAACTGCGCCCGTGGCCAATGGTCGCGCGTGGCATGGGTGAAGGTTTCCTCTACCCAGGCACCCTGGTCGGCGTTGGCGCTGATGCCCTGGCTGCGGCCCTTGAGCCACCAGTCGCTGCTTTCCACCGCAACCGTACGCGCCCGGTAGGCCGCGAGAGCGGCATTGGCGCCATTGACGGGTGGCGGTGCCGGGGTCACCTGGGCTGCGGGCGGCGGTGGCGGCGGCGCGACAGCCACCGGTGCCACCGGCGTGTCTGTTGCGGAAGGCACCCCCACCACGGAAGCTGCGGCAGCTTGCACTGCGGGGGTGGGTGCAGCGGGCGGGTCAGCGCGTGCCACAGGTGCATCGGTCTGCCATGCCTGCCAGCCAACCCATCCCGCCGCTGCCACTGCAGCGGCCAGGCCGAGCATGGCCGCCAACGCGCCGCGGCGCAGGCCGCGGCGGGCCGATGTCTGGTCAGGGGCAGGGGCATCTTCTGCCTGGCAGGCCCGTTGGCGCGCGCGGGCTTCGTCCACCCAGGCACCTTGCGGCCACTCGCGCAGGTAGTAGGCATACGCAGCGGCAGTGTCCAGAATACAGACGTGGTTCCAGGCCGTCTGGTCCGGCGTGGGCGGCTGGCCGGGCGCGGGTTCCTGCGGCGCGCCGGCAGCTTGCTGGAGCGACACGTCGAGGTAGGTCTTGTAGGCGCTGTCGTGGTCGCGGCGGTGCAGGATGAAGGTGTCGGAAGTTGCCGGCAGGCGCTTGAGCAAGGCGTCGATGCGTGTGATGTAGCCGATGTGGGGCATCTCGCCCGGCAGGCTGGCGGCATTGCCCCATGCCATCAGCTCCTGGGGAAAATCCCGGACAAAAGCATTGACCTCGCGTACGTCCACCGGGTCGCCCATATAGTGCACGCCACCCCAGCAGTGGTCCTCGCCGCCGTCCCTGATTTGCGCCAGCCAGTAGCCCAGCTGGTACAGGTCTTCACGCCAATCCAGGCTTTGCAGGATATTGAGCTGGTTTTGTTGGGCCTCCCATTTGGCGCGGCTGTAGCGTTCGGATTCCGGCCAGCCCGACGCGATGGCGTCCAGTGTTTTCAGGCGCTGGTGCAAATGCGGCGACATGCGCCGGGACGGGCTTTTCTGGCCTGCGGCATCGAGCCTGGGTTTCTTGGGGTCGCCGCTCAGCTCCCACAGGGCCAACGGCAATATGGCCGGCGGCTCTATGCCCTTGTGCAGCGAGTAGCCCAGATCGATCAGCCGGACCTGGTCCCACAGCGCCCGCAGTTCGTAACGCTCACCCTCTCCATGGGCCGCCGGGAGGGCGCGCACCTCGGCCGGCAGCACGATGTTGCCGGGGTGGAGGTCGCAATGCACAAAACGTTTGCAATGAAAGCCATGCAACGCAAACAGGATGCCGCGGCTGAGCTTCAGGAAATGCTGCTGCTGCACAAACGGGTGGTCGAGCTTGTCGCCCCGGGACCACGGCCGCATCAGGCGCCAGAGGTCGAGGTCGGGGCCGGCGTGGTGGGTCTTGATGACAGTGCTGCGGGACTTGCGCAACTCCAGCGGTGTGTCGCCAGCGTGCAGGCCGGTGCCCTTCTCGTACAGCTGGTAGAGGCGGTAACAGCTCTCCAGGCCGTCCTCGTGCGCCTTCACGATCAGGGTGCGCTCCCAGGCATTAAACACGCTCAGGTCCACCGTGCCGCCATCGCCGCGGCGGGCTTTCTGGTAGGTTTTGGTCCAGATCGCCCCCTCCTTGCCGTCCTCGTCCGGCTCCCAGGAGCGGGTCAGCCGCACTAGGTCGGACTGCTTGGCCAGCTCTATCGGTCGATGCGGCAGCAATGCGTCAAGCAATGTCTTCCAGCGACCGGACTCCGCCGGCGGGCCGGGCTGCCGTATGGGTGTTTCCTTGGGATTGATGGGGGTGGAAAACATGGCCGGAGGCGACGACGACAACAAGGCCCTAGGGTTGAAACATCTTGCGCAGCGATTTCATCAAGCCACTGTACACCGGCGCCGGGGGAGCTTGCTGCCGGCACACACGTGCCAGCAGCACCGTAATGTCGTCGTCGCTGCCGCCGCGCCGCGCGGCCCGGGCCAGGTGCAAGGCACAGGCATCCAGATCGCCGCCCTGGCGCAACAGCTCCGCCATATGTTCGCGGCTCAGGCCGCGGTGCAGGCCGTCGCTGCACAGCAGCAGGGTCGCGCCCGGCGCAAGCCGCACCGGCAGGACTTCCGGCACACCCGTGAAGCCGGTGCCCACCATACGCGCCGGGTCGTCCGGCGTTGCGCCCTCGGGTGGAGACTCGCCCACGCTGGCATAGGTCTGGTCCACGGTCAGGGGCGCAAGATGTTCACCGTCGAAGTGGTACAGCCGGGCGTCGCCCACACGCAGCAGGTGGCCTTGTGCTCCGCCCGCCCCGGCATCCGGTGCCAGCGGCAGCAGCCAGGCGGCCGCGAGTGTGGCCGCGCCTGGTGCGAAGCTGACTTCACGCAGCTTGAGTTGCACCTGCCCTTCGGCCAGCAGCATCCACCGCGCGATGCCGTCGGCATGGCCCAGCAACTCGCCGGGAAGGGCGACACAGTGGCTGGCCAGGGCGGCGCTGGCGACCTCGCCGCGCGCGCCGCCGCCCACGCCGTCGGCCACTGCCAGGCACAGGGCTCGCGGCTCGCCGGGCAAGCGGCCTGCCAGCAGGCGGCTGCCGTGCGCCAGGCTGTCTTCGCTCAGGCGTGCATGGCGGCTGCCTATGACTTGCGACCAGCCGAGCTGCCAGCCGGCGACGCTGGCGCCGCCGCAATCGGCCAGGCGCATATCGGGCTCAGACATCTCCCGCGGCGTTGGCCTGGAAACCTGCATCGTCCACGCTCACGGTCTGGAGATTCACGCCGGTTCCAGGCGGACTTCGAGAATTCCGTCACCGCTGCTGCCACCCAGCTTGAGCCACTCTCCCTTGGCCATGGCCGACAGCGACAACAGGAAATGGCTGGGCATGGCGGTGGCCTTGAAGTAGCTGCCGTTCCTGCCCTTGACGGCCGCCACGCGAAACTGCCGCGTGCTGGGGTCGAAACTGTCGAGCACGATATGGTCGCGCGAGACAAAGCTGCAGAAGTCCGGCCGCTCCAGCTCGTGCAGCAGCTGCGCCGGCTGGTGGTCGTGTTCGCCGCGTACGCAGTAGCCCTGGAAGCTCGGATGGCGGCCCACGGTGTAGGGGAAGTTGTCTTCCAGCAGGGGCACGACCAGATCGGCACCCAGGCTGCGCAGGCGCAGGTTCGCCACCGGCGGAATCCCGGGCGCGGCCATGGTTTGCAGCGGCGTTGCGCGGCCGGCGGGCAGCGGCAAATCGTCCTCCCTGCCGCGCAGCAAGGTTTCCCGGATCGGGCTGCCGTCGTTACCCTGCTGGCCGATGCCCGGTACACCCTGCGTCGGCGTGGGTTGGAAGCTGTTGCCGGCGGGCGCTTCGGCCGGCGCCGCCGGTGGCGTTGCTTCGGGCGCTGCCGGCCCCGTCACGTAGTCCCCTTCAAACGCGAACTTGAGCATGAAGCGGCTGCCCGAGTAGGACACCATGGTTTGCACGATCTGGCCTTCCAGCAACGTGATGTCGGCGGCGATGGTGGAGCCGAAGAAGTCGTTCAGCATCAGGTACTCCCCGCCGGGGGCCTTCTGCATGCGGCTCTTGACCACGCGGTTGCGCACCAGGGCCGGCAGGGACAATACATCGCGGTGAAACTGCGCCGGTGCGTCCTTGCATTCGATCTTGACCTCACGCACCCGGTAAAAGGTCAGCGGGTCTTCCTGGTGCACCAATTCAACATGGCGCTTGGCAAACAGGGTGGTGGCCTCGGTCAGTGCGTTGAAGAAATTCTCGACCCAGAAATTGCCGTCCGCCGGAGGGGTGATCCTGATGTCGGGTGCCGCCTGGGGTTCGGTATGGAGCAGCGGCTCCGGAGTATTGCCGGGGCCGAACAACCAATCCACCAGACCTGCCCCGCGCTGCTTGCCTGCGGGAGCAGGTGGATTCAAAAAGCCGGGCATTTTCCGGTCGGGGTTGAAGGTGTTCGCGCGCATGGCAGGTTCTCCTGAAAATCGCCGCGGGATTGCGGCTTGACGGTCGATCACAAAAGCGGTGCGTGGCTGGCTCACGGCTGCTGCAGCGTAATACGCAACTGGTGGCGGTCGGGCTCGGCATCGCCCGCCACCACGCGGTGGATGGCATGGGGTACGCCGAGCTGGCGCAGTTCGCCGGACAGTATCTCGAGCTGGCGCTGCGACTCAAGCGGGTTGGTGTCGCCCAGGTAGTGGCCGCTGAGCAGCAGGTTCAGGCTGCGCAGCCGCGCCCCCCGGAGTGCGGCGTGGTGGTGCATGGCATCGGCGAGGGCGTCGTACACAAAGGCGCGCAATTCGTGCCAGCGGCTGGCGTGGCTGTATTGCAGCGGCAGGATATGGGTCGCGGCAGCGGGCAGGGTCATGGGCAGGGTCATGGCATGGGCCGGGGGTAATAAAGCATGTTGGCGAAGGACAGGCCGGCCTCGGCGGCGACATTCGGGCCGTTGTCGTTGGGGCTGTCGATCAGGCCGGTGCGCCGGTTCCAGTTGCGCTCGGCCAGTACCACCACGGCTTTGTCCCAGCCGCTGCCGCCGGGCGCGCCGACCAGGAAGGCGTACCACTTGGTGGGGAACATATTGCATTTGCCGGCCTCGTTGGACACCGCGTACCAGCGCGGCTGGCCTGCGTGCAGGGCCGCCAGCTCAAGGCGGTGCGCATTACACTGCGCGCGCCATTGCGCCAACGACGAGGACTTTTTCTCGCCCTGGTCGGCGCTGAACACCGGCGTGCCGGTTTTACCCGCGATGCGCATGGCCGGGCCGGCGGTTTCGCCGGAGGCGGCCACACAGGGCAGCGCTCCCGCTGGCAACACGGCCGCCGCCGACAGGCAGGCACTGCGCGCCGTACCTTGCGTGGCGGTGCGCTCCAGCCCCAGCAGCACGGGGCTGCTTTGGACCGGCTTCAATACGGGCAGCAGCACCGGCTGTACCGCCAGCATTTGCCCGGCGTTGTCCTGCGCCGTCGCCACCAGATGCGCTTGCGGCACCTTGTCCTGCCGGTTGGCCGAGGCGGCCAGGTGCAGCAGCGTATTGCCGACCGCGATGGGAGAAGCCAGTGCCTCGCCAGTGCCGAACAGTTCGGCCACCAGATTGACCAGGTCCCGGCCCTTGCAGTTGTGCCAGAGCTGGTTGGAGCAGGCTTGCAGGGCACTGCGCGTGAGTTTGACGTTGCGCATGGCGCTGACCATGCGCACGCCGTCGGGCTGGCTCAGCAGGCGGGCGCTGAAGCGTTGCGCGTGCAGGCCGGGCAACTGGCCGGCACCCAGCACGTCCGTGTGGCGGTCCCAGCCCAGGGCCACCGCCATGTCCGCCACCGCAAGCAGCCGCTGGCGGGCGCACGCCGGGTCGAAGCCCTGGCGCCGGCACATGGTGATGTCGATCAGCTCAAGGGTGCGCGAGTAGGTCAGGATACGCGGCAGGTCGGCGGTCTCAGCACTGCTCAATGCGGCCCCCTGGGCGCTGCGCGCCGTCCCCCCAGGGGGGAGCGGCCGACTTGGGAGCGGCCCGGCGTCGCCCTGGCCCGCCTGTTGCAGCCCAAGAGCGATCACGATCTTGGTGATGCTGCCCGGCTTGGCGGTTTGCTCCAGTGCCTGGTTGCCCAGGCGGTCCGGGTGCGGCGTCGTGGTGTTGGGAAGCTCCGGGCAGGCGGGGCCGGGCGGCTCGCCGAGTTGCTGACGCGAATAACAGGCGGTATAGGCGCTGGCCGCGGCCTCGATGGCGCCGCTGCGGGCATCGAGCACCAGTATGCCGACCGCGCGTGCCCGTGCCTGCTCGTACATGTCGGCCGCCGCGCCGCTGTCGCACCAGGTGCAGTGGCCGCAGGCTTTGGTGTCGCCGGTGAAACATGCGGCGGTGGTCTGGGCCAGGTCCTGTACGGCCGGGCTCACGCCCAGGTGGACGTGGCGGCCCTGGGTGATCGGCGTGTCGAGGCCCGGGTTGGCCTGCAGCACTCGCACGTTGGGGCTTTGGCCGCGTGTCGCGGCCGCATACTGGACAAGGCTGTTGAACAGATGCCCGCTGTGCGGCAGCAAAACGCGCGCCGCGTTGTTGCTGGCGGCGTCGCAGGGCGGCATTGCGCCTGCCACCATGACGCAGCCGCTCAGACGAAACGGGTCTGGCATGCTTTGCGTGGCCGCGTCTTCGCCGCGTTGCAGCAGTGCCTGCAGATTGGCCGGCGTAGCGCTGTACTGCAGCAGCCAGTGGGTGGCGGCCAGCACGTCGGGCAAGGTGGCCGCGTCGGGAGCGGTAGCGCTCAAGTGCGCCGGCGGATCGGCCAAGGCCAGGCGCTGGTTGAGGCGTACCAGCCGGCAGTCGAACAGTGTCGCCGAGGCTTGCGCTTCACACTCCCGCGCGGTCATGGGCGCGGAAGTGTCCGCACCTGCGGCCAGCGCCTGCTTAAGCCAGCCCATGCCACGAGCGAGTTTCGCCTGCCGCAGCGGATCGGCATAACGGTCGACGGCGGGTGTTGCGTTTAATGTGCTGCCCAGATGCAGCAGCAAGGCAGCCGTGGTCAGCGTGAATGCCAGCATGGCCAGCACGGCCATACGTGCCACGGGGCTGACAAAGGGGTCTGCGCGCATTGGAAGGCTTCCTGGTGCTCTTGATCTACGGACTGTTACGGCGCATCTGGCAAATCTGGCTCAGCACGCTCTAAGGGGGGATGGGCCGCCAGCCCCACCGGCAGCGCCGCCGCGCACAGTGCCACCACGCCGTAGCCCAGAAACGGCAAGGTGACGCCGGTCAACGAAGACCAGCCCAGGGTGGCGCCTACACTCACCACGGTCTGGGCCTGTGCCACCAGGGCCGGCACCGCCACCAGCCAGACCGGCAGCAGGCCCAGCGCATCGGCGGCGTTGCGCGCACCTTCGGCGCGCCGTGCGGCCAGCATGCCGGCCGGCAACACCAGCAGCCACAGCAAGCTGCCCAGCACCAGCGCGCTTGCTCCCAGCTCCCCCCAGGTTGCGAACAGCGGAACAAAAGCAAAGTCGGACGGCATTTGCAGCGGTGCGCCGCTGCCCAGCGTGCAGGCGCTCTGGCCGGCGTGGGCACGTGCTCCGCAGTAGGGCACACGTGCCAGGCCGAAGCCGGCACTGGGCGTGGCCTCCATGAGCCAGCGCGCCTGGGCCAGGTTGGGACTGCTGGCGGCGAATGGGTTGGCGCGCATCAGTTCACGCGCGGCTGCGTCGTTGCTGATACGCGGTAGCCAGTCGACCAGGGTGGTGCGCCAAAGGCCCAGGGCCGCGATGGCGAGTGCCACCGCGGCGGCCAGTGCCGCGCCGCGCCGCGCCGTGTGTATCCAGCCCCCGCTGCGCCACCCGCCCACCAGCTGCAACACTGGCGCTCCCAGCAGCAGCGCCACGGCCAGCGCGAGGACCAGCAAGGGCCCCTTGTCGTCGGAGATCACCAGGCCCAGGGCACACAATCCCAGCGCCAGCAGCAACTGGTGCAGGTTGCTTCTGGCACGGTGTGCACTGACGCGCCATTCGCCGGTGCGGTAGGCAAACCAGGCCAGCGCCGCACACATCGCCGCGCGCAGCAGCTCACCGCTGATGTGTGGCCGACCGCCGCCGTGGAGTCCCGCGATACCCAGGAAACTACGGTGCTCCGACGCGCCCAGCCAGCCTATGGCCAGTATCGACGCCGTGGCCACGGCGAGCAGGACCAGCGGGCCGCGCGGGCGTTGCCACAAGGCGCCCAGCGCAGTACACAGACTGACCCAGGCCCGCACCAGGGGGCCGCGCACATAGGCACAGCCCAGCAGCAGGCCGCTGGCCAGCCACAGGCCATCGGCCTGGTTCAGGCCCAGGTAACGCACGCCGGGCTTGAGTGGGGTTGCTGCCATGCCGTAGGGGACTACCGGGCCGCGTGCGGCAAAGTCCAGCAGTACCAGCAAGCCGGCGCCGGTCAGCAGCAGCCAGCCTGGCCAGACGCAGGCGGTCCAGCCATTGACGGGGTCCGGCCGCAGCGGTGTCCGGCGCATGGGCAACAAGGCCAGCGCAAGCAGTGTGCCGGCCAGCGCCAGCGCGACGCCATAAGCCCAGACCACACCGGACAGCTGGAACGGTCGCAGCAGCCATGCCAGCGCGGCCCACAAGGCCAGCATGGCGCCTCCCGCCCACGCCGCGCCCGTGCGCGCCAGCTGCAGGGCCAGCCAGCCCACGCCGCCCAGCAGCGCCAGCCACCAGCCGGCAGTGCGCAACAGCGCCACGGCGCGCAAATCCTGCGGCATGTTGGTCCAGGCGTAGGTCTGGAACAGCTCCAGTATCCAGTTCCAGGACAAGGGCGCTTCCAGCGTGCCATAACGGCCGGCCAGCCCGAGGTCCGCGCCCGGCATGGCCAGCGGGGCAGCGATGGCCATCAGCAGCCAGGCGGCAGCAAGGGTCAGCAGCAGTTCGAGCCAGCGTCCCTGGAGGCCATAACTGCCGGACGCGGACTGGGCGGTAGGAGACAAGTTCCAGGCTCCTTGGTGGGTGACAATCGGAGTTACGCCAAAGCTTGGAATCCTGGCTCATGAGCCAGTTTCTGGCTTGGCCACGTATCTACCAAGGCAGAGGCATTTCGCCTTGTGCCGAAACTTCCATACGGTGTGACATGCAACACGGGCCAGAACGCGCTACCCAGCGTCCCACGGCGCAGGAGCTTGACGCCGCCTTGCTTGGCCACCGGCAGAATCCGGCGGACAGGGAGGGCCGCAACACCTTGCTGGTGCTGCTGTACCGGGCGGTAGCGGTGCAGGCCCGGGAACTGTTGGCCAGGCAGTTCCGCGCCCTGGCCCACAGGGAAGACGAACTGGTGCTACGCACCCTGGCGCGTATCGATGGGCAGGAAGAGGGCGGGCCAAAAAAAAAGCCCGTGCCGCCCCCGGTGCTGGTGGACTATGCGTTTGGCCCCGGTGCCCGCACGGTCTACAACTATGTGCAGCAAAAGACCGCCAACATCGCACGCAATATGCAGGTCGAAGCTTATGTGCCGGACGGCGGGTTCTGGTCCAAGGACCTGAAGGCCCGATTCAAGGCGCTGCAACTGGCCGACCCGACGGGCCAAAACGCCGGGCTCAGCGGCACGCAGATTGAAGTGCCGGTCTTCTCGCCGGACGATGGCGACGACCCTGATGCTTTTTCGGGTGCTGTTCCGGAGGGTTTGCGTTTGTCGGAAACTCCGCTGCGCCATTCCGTTTTGCGCGTCAACTCGCTGGCCCGCACTCTGGACACGCTGGCGCAGGACATGGTGGGCAAGACTGTTCTATCGGTTGATGCGAACGACGCGGCGCTTGCGGGGGTTCGCCTGACAGTGAATCACCAGCGCATCTGGCGCGCCTGGCTGGGGCTGTCACACCCGGAGCTGATCGACCTGGGCGAAGAAGACCTCGCCACTGCGCTGGGCGTGTCCAAGGCGACCGTGACGCGCGATACCAGCGCTGCTTTCGCCTACCTGCTGCAGCACCCGGAACTTCGCGCCTTGCTGTTGTTGATGGAGCCCAATCGCTTTCAAAGCAGCGCGGCGGCGGCCAAGGCACCCGACGCGAAGCTGGGTGAACTGGAAAGCGCCCTGCGCGGGCCCAATGGCAAGCGCTTTTTCCGCAAGTGCGTGCACCAGTGGCTGGGAGAACACGTTTGAGCCGGAGGGTTCAAACAAGCAGGTCGTGCAGGCTGCGTGCTATTACCTTGGTGGCACGGCGCAGGTCCTGCAGGTCCAGCCGTTCGTCGGCGCGTTTGGCGTGGGACTCCAGCACGGTGCGCGGCCCGGCGCCGTAGATCACGCCGGGTATACCGGCCTCGCAGAACAGGCGCACGTCGGTGTAGAGCGGCGTGCCCAGCGCGGGGATTTTTTCGCCGAACACGGCTTCGCCGTGTTTCTGGATCGCGTCCACCAATGGCTGGTTGCCGGGTAGCGGCCGCATGGCATTGGCCAGCAGCAGGCGTTTGATTTCCACCGTCACGCCGGGGCGTTTGGCGGCGGTGTCCAGAATCAGCTGGTGCAGCGTGTCTTCCACCTGTGTCGGGTTTTCCTCGGGGATCATGCGCCGGTCGAGTTTGAAGCTCACCCGGCCCGGCACTACATTGGTATTGGTGCCGCCTTGGATCATGCCGACGTTCAGGTACGGGTGGGTAATGCCTTCCACCTTGGAGCTGATGGACTGGTAGAGCGCGTTTTGCTGGTACAACACATTCAGGATGTCGACGGCGGCCTGCATGGCGTCCACGCCCGAATCGGGTATGGCGGCGTGCGCCATCTTGCCGTGTACGGTGACTTCCATCTGCAGGCAGCCGTTGTGCGCGGTAATCACCTGGTAGCTGAAACCGGCCGCGATCATCAGGTCGGGGTGGATGATCTTGTGTTTTAGCAGCCAGGCCGGCCCGACCTCGCCACCAAATTCTTCGTCGTAGGTAAACAGCAATTCCACACTGCCTGCCGCGGGCCTGGCCACGGCTTCCAGCGCGCGCACCGCAAATGCGTAGGTGGAGAAGTCGCATTTGCTGACCGCTGCCGCGCGGCCGTAGATCTTGCCGTCTTCGATCTCACCGCCGTAGGGGTTTTTGGTCCAGCCTTCGCCGGGCGGCACCACATCGCCGTGGGCGTTGAGCAGCACGGTTTTGCCGCTGCCGTATTTGCGCCGCACCACCAGGTTGGTGATGGATTCCAGGCCGGCGGCGCGTACTTCGGCTTCGGGTACCGGGTATTTTTCGGCCACCAGGCCTAAACCGCCCAGCAGCTCGGCGGCGCGTTCGGCATGCGGCGCGTTGTTGCCGGGCGGCGTATCGGTGGGGACGCGGATCAGCTCCTGCAGGAACTTGACCTGCTCGTCAAAGTGTTCGTCTATCCAGTTGTCGAGTTGTTCGTAGGTAGTCATAGGTGTTGGAGCAAATGCAAAAACGCTTCCACGGCCAGCTGCATGTCGTCGCTGGTGGTGGATTCGAGCGGGTTGTGGCTGATGCCGGAGTTCTGGCCGCGCACGAACAACATCGCCTGCGGCATGATCTGGTGCAGTTTCATGGCGTCATGCCCGGCCCCGCTGGGCATGTGATGCAGCGGCACACCCAGGGCTTCCACGGCGCGCTCCCAGCGTGCCTGCCAAGCGGGGTCACTGGGCGCAGCCGAGGCGCGCATGTTCTCTTCCAGCGTGTGGCGCACCTGGCGGCGCTCGCAGATTTCCTGCAGCCGGGCCACTATGTCCTGCACCAAAGCGTCGCGCCGGGCATCCGTGGGGGCCCGCATATCCAGCGTGAACTGGCAGCGCCCCGGCACCACGTTGGTCGACCCGTTGGGCACCAGCAGCTGGCCTACGGTGGCGACCGAGTCGCCGTCCCGCAGCGCGCGTTGCTCGGCAAACAGGATCAGCTCGGCCACGGCGGCGGCGGCGTCGCTGCGCCGGTCCATCGGTGTGGTGCCGGCATGGCAGGCGGTGCCGGTCACCTCGACCGAATAACGCACGCTGCCGTTGATAGCTGTCACTATGCCCAGCGGCAGATCTAGCTCGTTGAGTACCGGCCCCTGTTCGATATGCACCTCCACAAACCCCAGGTAGTCCCGCGGATTGCGCTGGAGCGATGCAATCGCGTCGCTTTCCAGACCGGCGTGTTGCATGGCTTGACGCATCGTGATGCCATCGGCGTCGGTCTGTTCCAGCCACGCCGGGTTGAAGTCGCCCACCAGCGCGCCTGAGCCCAGGAACACCGCCTTGTAGCGTTGGCCTTCTTCTTCGGCAAAACCGATCACTTCGAAATGGAAGGGCAGGCGTTTGCCCGCGCTGTGCAATTCGCGCACACAGGCCATGGGAACGAAGATCCCGAGCCGGCCGTCGTATTTGCCGGCGTTGCGCACGGTGTCGTAGTGGCTGCCGGTCATGAGCGTGCGAGCGCCGGCCGCGTGGGCCGGGTCCGCATGGTAACGGCCCACCACATTGCCCACGGCATCGATGGCCACGTCGTCAAAGCCGCACTCCAGCATCTGCGCGCGGATCTGGGCCGCACAGGCGCGGTGGGCGTCGGTGAGGTAGGTCACGGTGAGCTGGCCGCGTTCGGCATAGCCGGGGTCGGTGTGGACGCTCAGGCGCTCGTGCCAGTCCCACACGTCGTTGCCCAGCTGCGGTGTGACACCCAACTTGTCGTTCAGGCGGATCTCCACCACGCGGTGGATGTTGCGCAGGTTCTCCTGCAACTCGAAATTCGGGTGGTTCAGCAGGCGCCGTTCAAAGGTGGTGAGGATTTCCTGTTTGGACAGGCCGGTGCTGCGCGGCCCGCGTACGGCCAGGATAAACGGGAAACCGAACTTGGCCGCATAGGCCGCGTTGAGTTGGGCAATACGCTGCAGTTCGTCGGCGCTGCAACTCGTCAGCCCGGCCCGGTTCTGTTCGTTGGTGGATTCCACCGTGAGCGTGTTGGTCGCCATGGCCTTGCCGGCCAACTCGGGGTGGGCGCGGATCAGCGTGCGTTGTGCGTCGGGCCCCGCCGCCTCCAGCACCTGCACCATGGCGTGTTTTAGCTGGGCCAGCGAAACAAAGGGGCGCCGCTCCAGCGCCTGCGCCGCGATCCAGGGCGAATGTTCGTACAGGCCGTCCAGCAGGCGCCGGGCTTCGTCCAGCGGGGCGGTGTTGAGTTGTTGCAGCGTAAGTGGCATAACTCAGGCTCCGATAGCCGGGTGCGTTTGTTGCCAGTGCCGGGCAATATCGATACGCCGGCATACCCACACGTGTTCGTGCTGCTGCACGTGGTCCAGGAAACGCTGCAAAGCCCTGAAGCGCGCCGGCTTGCCCAGGATGCGGCAATGCATGCCTATGCTCATCATCCGGGGTCGGTTCTCACCATCCGGGTCGCCTTCTTCGTACAACACGTCGAAGTTGTCCTTGAGGTAGTTGTAGAAGTGGTCGCCGGTGTTGAAACCTTGCATGGACGCAAAACGCATGTCGTTGGTGTCCAGCGAATACGGCACGATCAGGCGTTGCAGGGTGCTGCCGTCGCTCTTGACCACCGGCATCCAGAACGGCAGGTCGTCGCCGTAGTAGTCGCTGTCGTATTCATAACCGCCATGGTCGGCCACCAGGCGTTTGGTATTGGGGCTGTCGCGCCCGGTGTACCAGCCCAGCGGCCATTGGCCACCGGTCATGTCCTGGATGATCCTGGTGCCGATTTCGATATGGCGGCGTTCGCGTGATTCGCTCATATGCTGGTAGTGGATCCAGCGCCAGCTGTGGCAGGCGATCTCGTCGCCGCGCGCCAGAAAAGCCTCAGTCAGCGCGGGGTTGCGCTGCAGCGCCATGGCCACGCCGAACACGGTGAGCGGCAGGCCGCGTTTGTCGAACTCGCGCAGGATGCGCCAGGCCCCTGCACGCGAGCCGTATTCGTACATCGACTCCATCGACAGGTGGCGCGCCTCAAACGCCTGGGCGCCGATGATCTCGGACAAAAAGGTTTCCGACGAGGGGTCGCCGTGCAACACGCAGTTCTCGCCGCCTTCTTCATAGTTCAGCACAAACTGCAGCGCGATTCTTGCCTGCTTGGGCCACTGGGCATGCGGTACCGTACGGCCGTATCCGATCAGGTCGCGCGGGTAGGGGAGTTGCTTGTCGGTCATGGGAGGTGCTTTTCAGATCGGTGCCGTTCAGGACAGGGCCATGGAAATATCGTGGCTGGGAACCTTGTGGTCGAAGGTCAGATTTTCTTCCACGTGCAGCAGGTGGTGGTTCATCAGGCGCACCGCCAGTGCCTCGTCTTTTGCGGCCAGCGCACGCACGATCTCAAAGTGTTCGTCATTGGAGTGCCTGGCTGCGCGGCTGGTCTGGTACATCAGCGTGATCAGCGCGCAGCGCGAGATCAGCTGGCCGAGCAACTGGGCCAGCACCTCGTTGCCCATGAGTTCCGCCATACGCACGTGGAAGTCGCCCAGCAACTCGGTGCGCCCCGGCGCGTCCTCCTGCTCGATGGCGCGTTTCTCCTGCGCCACATGTTCCTTCAAGGCCCGGATTTTGGCTGGTGTGACCTGGCGCACAAAGGCGCGTGTCATTTCGGACTCAAGCATGCGGCGCACCGCAAAAACCTGCCTGGCCTCATTCACCGAAGGGGCAGCGACGAAGGCGCCGCGGGCCGGCTCCAGCGTCACCAGCTGGTGTTGCGACAATTGCAGCAGGGCCTGGCGCACCAGGGTACGCGACACGCCAAAATGGTCGGCCAGCTTCTGTTCCGCCAGTTTGCTGCCCGGTTGCAGCCGGTGCTCCACAATGGCCTTGGTGAGCGCCTGGACGATCTGGGTGGTGGAAGACGACTCCATGGCGGCATCATAACGCCAAACGCAAAAAGTGTATACACTTTTGTTTTCTATCAACAGGCGCACATCTTTGCGCGCCAACCGGCGTCCGCGTGCCGGCTTTTCAGGAGCTTCCATGGGATTGAGCACACATGTTCTGGACACCATGCATGGTGGCCCGGCCGCCGGCATGGTGGTGGCGCTATACACCACGGTGGGGGACCAGGCCACACTGGTGAAAAGTTTTACGCTGAACCATGACGGCCGCAACCCGGAGGGCCCGCTGTACGACAGCAGCAACTTCAAGAAGGGCACCTACCGGCTGGTGTTTGACGTGGCCGGCTACTTCCGGCTGCGCGGCGTGGCCTTGCCCGAGCCAAACTTCCTGAATAAAGTCAGCCTGGACTTTGGCGTCGCGCGTACCGACCAGCATTACCACGTGCCGCTGCTGGTGAGCCCCTGGAGTTATTCGACTTACCGCGGTTCGTGACCTCTTCGCGGGCCGCTCAGAGCTGGCCTTCCGTCAAGGTATCCAGCTGGAACTTGCCGCTTTTGTCCCACAGCCAGATTTCCGTGTAGGTGACCCGGCCCATGCGGGCAGGCGCCGGGAAGGGTGCGGCGGCGCGCACGGTGCGCACAATTTCATCCATTACCTCCGGCACGTGGCTGGGTGCACGGCGCCAGTTGATGGCCACCACCTGCCCCTGGCGGTCTATGTCCACCTCCAGCACACCCACCGCATGCAGGTTGGGTTGCAGCATGCCTTTGTAGATGCGGTCCGCGTTGATGGCGTACAGATGGCTGGCGGCATCGCGCCGGTAGGCCAGTGGGGTGGTGGCGGGGGAGGGTTTGGGCACGGCCGCAACCGGGGGCGCAGGAGGGGGCCGGGGTGTGGCCGCCGCTGCGGGCGTTGGGGCAGGCGTGTTGGTGGGGGCCGGAGCAGGGGCGGCAGGGCTTGCGGGTGCTCGCGCCGGCATCGGGCTGTTTAACGCGGAGCAGGCTGCCAGCAAGCCGGCGGCGGCGATGGGGGCGGCCAGTATTCTTGGTTTGCGAAACGGATGCGGCATGAATGTCTCCGGAGCAGGTTGTGGAATTGCTTGTCAGGGGCCCGTGCAAACAGGACAGTGGCGCGCCGGGGTGTGTACTCTAAAGGCATACTGTGCCTGATATTTGGAGCGAACCCGCACATCGGCGCCGATCAAGGTAAACAGTCGTGACACTTTCCGAACAGGCTCTCGATCACCTGCGGCATGAGGCTGCGGTGTGGGTCACGGTAGACCAGACCCAGGGCTCGGTTCCGCGCGACGCCCGGACCTGGATGGCTGTATTCGCCGATGCGGTGGTGGGCACCATAGGCGGCGGCCGTGTGGAGTTGGAGGCGATACGGGAGGCGCGCCTGCGCTTGGGCGGCGCAGGCGGGGTGCCTACGCTGCGTTACGCGCTCGGGCCCAGCCTGGGCCAGTGTTGCGGTGGGGTGATGCACCTGCGTTTCGAACAAGTCCACGCTGCCGATGTGCCGGCACTGCGCCAACGCGTGGCAGGCCAGCTGGCACCGGTGGCCCTGTTTGGTGGCGGCCACGTGGGCCGTGCCCTGGTAAGCGTGTTGGGCAATCTGCCGTTTGCCGTAACCTGGATCGACAGCCGCGACGAGATATTTCCCGCCGATGTGCCGGCCAACGTGGCGTGTGAACATTCCGACCCGGTGCACCAGGCCGTGGCGTCCCTGGCGCCGCACACGCAGGTGCTCATCATGAGTTTCAGCCATGCCGAGGATCTGGATGTGGTGGCAGCCTGCCTGACCCGCCAGCGCAAGGCCGGTGATCTGCGTTTTGTCGGCCTTATAGGCAGCAAAACCAAATGGGCCACCTTCCGGCACCGCCTGCGCGAACGCGGTTTTTCCGGGCAGGAACTGGACGGCGTGACCAGCCCGATTGGCGTGCCCGGTGTTGTTGGCAAGGAACCCGAGGTAATTGCAGTGGCCGTTGCGGCACAGTTATTGCAATCGAGGTTCTGAGCAAACCCATCGCTTGAGCAGAAGCCAAAAAGTGTATACACTTATGTTTCCATGTCGCAGCGGAGCCGGGCCCTTCCAGGGACCCCAGTTCGCGACCCCCAGTCTGCTTACAGCGCCCGCAGTGGTGAGCAGTCCGATGGCGAAAGCCGTCCGCGCCAAAAGGATCTGAGACATGGAAAGTTACTACCTCGACTGGGCCAACCTGCTGCTGCGCTGGGTCCACGTCATCACCGCCATTGCCTGGGTCGGTTCCTCGTTCTACTTCGTGTTCCTGGACAGCAGCCTGGTGGCGCCCGAGTCCCAGGAATTGAAAGACATGGGTGTAGGCGGCGAGTTGTGGGCCATCCACGGCGGCGGCTTTTACAACCCGCAAAAATACACCGTTGCACCCAGGGTGGTGCCCGACCATCTGCACTGGTTCTACTGGGAAAGCTACAGCACCTGGCTAAGCGGTTTTGCGCTGTTCACGGTGTCCTACCTGTGGAGCGCCAGCACCTACCTGATAGACAAGTCGCTCATGAACTGGTCCAGCGGCGCGGCCATCGGTGTGGCGGTGTCTTTCCTGATCGTGTTCTGGATGGTGTACGACCTGATCTGCCAGGCCTTCGGCAGACGCAAGAATGGCGATGCCATCGTCGGTGCGCTGATTTTCCTGGTCGTGTGTTTCGCCGCTTGGCTGGCCTGCCACTGGTTCGCTGGCCGCGCCGCCTTCCTGCTGGTGGGCGCCATGATCGCCACCACCATGAGCGCCAATGTGTTCTTCTGGATCATCCCGGGCCAACGCACGACGGTGAAGGACCTGCGCGAAGGCCGCCCGGTGGACCCGATCCACGGCCTGCGTGCCAAACAGCGCAGCGTACACAACACCTATTTCACGCTGCCGGTGCTGTTTGCGATGCTGAGCAACCACTACAGCTTTACCTACACCAACAAATACAACTGGGTCGTGCTGGTGGCCATGATGCTGGCCGGTGCGCTGATCCGCCAGTTCTTCGTCATGCGCCACGGCTACAAGCTGGGCCGCAACAGCCATCCCTGGCCCTACGCCTTGGCAGGCATCGTGGTGATTGTTGGTGCCATTGTGTGGATGCGGCCGCCGGAACAGGCCGCCGTGACCGCAGCGCCGGCTTCAACCTCCATTGCGGCTGCCGGAGGCACCGCAGGCCCCAGCGTCATGGAGGTGCGGCATGTTCTGGAGCAGCGTTGTTATATGTGCCACGGCCCGGCCGTGCAGATGAAAAACGTGCGGCTCGATTCCCTCGAAGGCCTCAAGCAACATGCCCAGGCCGTGTACCAGCAGGCCGTGGTGACCAGGGTCATGCCCATGAACAACACGACCGGGATTACGGATGCCGAGCGCGCGTTGATCGGGCAGTGGTTTCTCGCGGGGGCGAAGACGGAATAGCATTTCGTGCAGAGCTTGCGGCGGCCCGTCCATGGCTCGGACCGCGACCAAGCTCGCGCGAAACCGCTGTTGTTATCGACGCGGCTCCAGGGTGGGTCAGTTGTCTATATCCACCGGCCCCAGGCGTTTCACCCACAAATTCCAGGAGCGCGGGATCTGGCCGTCGTTCGTGTCCGAGGCCAGCCTGGCCTCCTCTTCGTTGAGGAAGTTGATCTCGCCCAGGCCATGGGCTGCTAGCTGCAGCTTGGCATTGACCTCGGCATAGATGGCGCGAAAGACCGCCTGTTCGAGCGACGTGCCGACCACCGTGGAACCATGGCCGCGCATCAGCACGCAGCTGCAATTGCCCAGTGATCGCGCGAGCGCCTGCCCGAGCTGGGCATTGCGGATCAGCATGTCGGTGTTGCCACCCGCGTCGCGAATTTCGAAATGGGCCGACCCGCCGCCCAGAAAGCCGGACATGTGGAACACCGGCCGCAGCCGGTTGTTGGTTACCGCGAACGGAATCACGCTCGGCGAATGGCTGTGCACCACGGCCACCACGTCGGGCCGCAGGCGATATATCTCGCCGTGGATAAAACGTTCCAGGTAGGGGCGCTCGGTGGTCTCCGATACTGCATTGCCATCGTAGTCGTAACACACGATGTCGCGCCGGCGCACCAGACCCGGCGCGCGGTTGCATGACAGCAGGAACACGCCGGGTTGCGTGCCATGCCGTACGCTGGCGTGCCCCAGCCCGTCCACCACGCCCTGGTCGTACAGGATACGGTTGGCGTATACAAGATTTTCGACCAGCAGGGGAGCGGGTGGTTGGATGGGCATGCATGTCTCCTTTTTTTTCCGGCCAGGGCGTTTGGCTGTGGGGATTATGGGCGCGTCGACGCGGTCAGATCTCTCGCCAGCCGGTTGTGCTGCTCAATCAGTGGTTCCAGTTCCACAGTCGTCAACCGCCCCTCTCGCACCACCATGCGCCCGTTGACCACGGTGGTCGCTGCCTGCGGGCTGGCGCACAACACCAGCGCGCCCAACGGGTCATGCACGGCGCCGCCTGCAAAACCCAAAGTGTTCAGGTCAAACAAGGCCAGATCGGCGCACATGCCCGGCGCGAGGTGGCCGATGTCCTGTCGTCCCAGCACCTGCGCGCCGCCGCGTGTGGCCAGTGCCAGCGCGTCGCGCGCGCTCATGTCGCCTGGGCCATGGTCGCAGCCAAACGGCTCCAGTGAACGGCCCACCCGTGCCAGCAACAGGGCTTGCCGTGCCTCGTTGACCATGTGGGCCGCGTCGTTGCTGGCGCAGCCGTCCACGCCCAGCCCAACAGGCACGCCGGCGTCGAGCATCTTGCGGATTGGCGCAATGCCGCTGGCCAGGCGCATATTGCTGCACGGACAATGGGCCACGCCGGTGCGGGTGGCGGCAAACAGGCTGATGCCCTCGGTGTCCAGTTTTACGCAGTGGGCATGCCATACGTCGTGGCCGAGCCAGCCGAGATCCTGTGCATATTGCGCCGGCGTGCAGCCAAATTTCTCGCGGCTGTAAGCGATGTCGTGGTCGTTTTCAGCCAGATGGGTATGCAGCCGCACCTGGTAGGTGCGCGCCAGCGCGGCAGACTCGCGCATCAGGTCGCGGCTCACGCTGAAGGGTGAGCAGGGCGCCAGCGCGATTTGCAGCATGGCGCCGTGGCCGTCGTCGTGGTACGCCTCGATCAGCCGGCGCGAGTCCTGCAGGATAAACGCCTCGTTTTCCACCACGCTGTCGGGCGGCAGGCCGCCTTGCGACCGGCCCACACTCATGCTGCCGCGGCTGGCCGTGAAACGCATGCCGATCCCGTGCGCGGCTTCAATGCTGTCGTCCAGCCGCACGCCGTTGGGGTAGATATAGAGATGGTCGCTGCTGGTGGTGCAGCCGCTCAAAAGCAGCTCGGCCATCGCCACCTGGGTCGAGACGCGGACCATTTCGGGCGTCAGGCCGGCCCAGATCGGATACAGCCCGCGCAGCCAGCCAAACAGCTCGGCGTTCTGCACGGCAGGGATCGCTCTGGTCAGCGACTGGGCCATGTGGTGGTGGGTATTGACGAGGCCTGGTGTGACCAGGTGGCCACGCGCGTCTATGACCTCGTCGGCGCTCTGGGGCAAGTCGACGGCGGCGCCCAATGCCTCGATCCGATTGCCGCGCACAAAGATCGACGCGTCGCGCAACTCGCGCGCCTGTGACGGGTCGGCGTGGTCAAAGGTGGCGACGCAATTGGCACCCCGGATCAACAGGGTTCTGCCTGCTGCGTGACCTGGGGCCGGGTTGTTCTGCGCCCTGGCTTCGTTTTTCATGATTCAGGTGTTAAGTATTTGCGTATGAATCCGGCCGGACCGCGCGGCACAATGCGCTCAGGAGACACCATCCATGCCAGCCATTCATACTATCCCGCAAGCAGCCAGCCAGCCGCGCGCGTTTCTGGAATATCTCTATAACGCGGCCGTGATGCGTGCCCTGCCGCTGCACAACACGGCAGCGTTTCTGCCCGAGCCGCCCACATCGGCATCGGGCGGCCGCACCTTGGTGCTGGGTGCCGGCAAAGCGGGCGCCGCCATGGCGCAGGCGGTGGAGGCGCACTGGCCCGCCGACGCTCCGCTGCAGGGCCTGGTCGTCACGCGTTACCACCATATCCCGCCGCGCCCGGTCGGTTTGAAGCAGCGCATCGAGGTGGTCGAGGCCTCCCACCCGGTGCCTGATGTGGCAGGGCAAGCGGCCGCCCAACGTATCCTGGCCATGGCGCAGGGGCTCACCAGAAACGACCTGGTGCTGTGCCTGATTTCGGGCGGTGCGTCGGCGCTGCTGACCTTGCCTGTGGACGGGCTCACGCTGGCGCGGAAGCAGGATCTGAACAAGGCTTTGCTGGCCAGCGGGGCCAGCATCTCCGAGATGAATTGCGTGCGCAAACACCTGTCGCGTATCAAGGGCGGCCGGCTGGCGCTGGCGTGTGCACCGGCCCGGGTGGTCACCCTGACCATCAGCGACGTGCCGGGTGACGACCCCAGCATCATAGGCAGCGGGCCCACCGTGGCAGACACCACGACCTGCGCAGACGCGCTGGCGATCCTGGGCCGTTACCGGATTGATGTACCGCGGGCGGTGCTCCAGTCGCTCGAACAGGGCTTGCTGGAAACACCCAAACCCGGCGACCCGGCGCTGGAGGGGCAGCAGGTACACATGATCGCCACGCCGCGGCAAAGCCTGGAGGCCGCGGCGGATGCAGCACGTGCGGCCGGTATCCAGGCCTACATCCTGAGCGATGAAATGGAAGGCGAGTCGCGCGAGGTGGGCAAAGTGCATGCGGCGCTGGCGCGTGCCGTGGCACAGCGCGGCCAGCCGTTTGCCAGACCCTGTGTGATCCTGAGCGGCGGCGAAACCACGGTCACGATCCGGCCTCGTGTGCCGGGGGCCGCCAAGGGCAGGGGAGGCCGGGCCGGGGAGTTCTGCATGGGCCTGGCCCAGGCCCTGCAGGGGCAGGCCGGCGTGTACGCACTGGCCGCCGACACCGATGGCATAGACGGTGTGGAAGACAACGCCGGAGCCTATGTAACCCCCGACTCGTTGCAGCGCGCCGCCGCCCTGGGCATGAAGATAAGCCCCTACCTGGACCGCAACGACGCCTACGGTTTCTTCCAGCCCCTGGGTGATCTGGTGGTGACCGGTCCAACCCATACCAATGTGAACGACTTCAGGGCCCTGCTGGTGTTGTAGCGGTGGTTGCTGCTACTGCCATTTGAGCGAGCGCAGCACGTTTTCCGCGGTTGCGGGGGCTTCCATCCTGACGGGTGTACGCCCGTCGGCCTGTGTTGCGGCAACCGCGGCCCGCAAGGCCTCGAAGACACTGATGGCCAGCATCAGCGGGGGTTCGCCCACGGCCTTGCTGCCGAACACGTTGTCTTCGCGGTTCGGCTCGTGCCACAGGTCTACCTTGAAGTGCTCCGGGATGTCGCCGGTGGCCGGGATCTTGTAGGTGCTGGGTGCGTGGGTGGTGAGAAGCCCCTTGTCGTTCCACACCAGTTGTTCGGTGGTCAGCCAGCCCATGCCTTGCACGAAGCCGCCTTCGATCTGCCCGATGTCGATGGCCGGATTGATGGAACGGCCCACATCGTGCAGTATGTCGATCTTGAGCAGGCGGCTCTCGCCGGTCAGCGTGTCTATGGCCATCTCGGCGCAGGCGGCGCCATAGGCAAAGTAATAGAACGGGCGCCCGGTCAGCGTGGTCTTGTCGTAGTGGATCTTGGGCGTGCGGTAGAAGCCGTCGCTCCAGAGCTGGATGCGGTTGGCATAGGCCAGTTTCACCACGTCGTCGAAATTGCGTGCGGTCACCGGTGTGACCACTTCACCCCCTGAGAACCGGACCGCACCGGCGCCGCAGCCGTCCAGCCCGGCTACGAATGCGGCAAGGTTGTCGCGCACGTGGCGCGCCGCAAATTGCGCCGCGCGGCCATTGAGATCGGTGCCGGCGGATGCCGCCGTGGCCGAGGCATTGGGTATCTTGCTGGTGTCGCTGGCCGTGGCCAGCACCCGTTCGAACGCGATGCCGAGTTCGTCCGCCACCACCTGGGCCACCTTGGTGTTGAGGCCCTGGCCCATCTCGGTGCCGCCGTGGTTGACCTGCACGCTGCCATCGGTGTACACATGCACCAGGGCGCCGGCCTGGTTGAACAGCGTGGCCGTGAACGAGATGCCGAACTTGACCGGCGTCAATGCTATGCCGCGTTTGATGATGGGGCTGCCGGCATTCCATTGCGCGATCGCAGCGCGGCGCTGGCGGTAGTTGGAGGTCTGCTCGAGTCGGGACAACATCGGGTCCAGGATGTTGTCTTCCACCTTCATCTGGTAGTGCGTCACATTGCGTTCCGTGATGCCGTACAGGTTGCGCCTGCGCACGTCCAGCGGATCCAGCCCGAGCGCGCGTGCGATGTCGCCCATGATGGCTTCGATCACGATCACGCCCTGCGGGCCGCCAAAACCGCGGAACGCGGTATGGCTCTGGGTATGGGTTTTGCAGCGGTAGGAGGCAATGTCCACGTCGGCCAGGAAATAGGCGTTGTCGCTGTGGAAAACCGCGCGGTCGGCCACCGGACCGCTCAGGTCGGCACTGAAGCCACAGTTGGTCATCAGCACCAGCTTCAGGCCACACAACAAGCCGGTGTCGTCAAAGCCGACCGTGTATTCGTAGGCGAACGGATGCCGCTTGCCGGTGACCATGAAGTCGTCGTCGCGGTCCATGCGCAGCTTGACCGGGCGCTTGAGCTTGAAGGCGGCAATCGCCGACCACACGGCCATGTGGCCGGCCTGGGTTTCCTTGCCGCCAAAACCGCCGCCCATGCGCCGGCACTCCACGCGCACGGCATGGTTGTCGATGCCCAGCGCATGCGACACCCAATGCTGTACCTCGCCCGGATGCTGGGTGCTGGAATAAACGACCCACTGGTTCTGCTCCATCGGCACCACATACGCCACCTGGCCTTCCAGGTAGAAGTGCTCCTGCCCGCCCACTTCCAACGTGCCATTCAGGGTATGGGGCGCTTGCCCGAGCGCCGCCGCCGCATCGCCGCGGCGCACAAACACCGGTGGCAGCACAAAACTTTTTGCCGCCAGTGCATCGTGTACGTTCAGGATGGCAGGCAGGGCTTCAATCCGCAGCCGGACCTTGCGCGCCGCGCGCCGGGCCTGCATCACGCTGTCGGCCACCACCACACCGACCACCTGGCCGATATGCAGCACCGTGTCGGTCGCGAAAATCGGTTCGTCGCCGGTAAAAGCCGCCAGCATGGCGTGGCCCGGAATATCGCGCGCCAGAATCACGTCGCGCACGCCCGGCATGGCCAGCGCGGCGCTGGCGTCCACGCCCAGCAGCTTGCCGTGTGCCACGGTGGACAGGACAGGTGCCGCAAACAGGGTGCCCTTGAGCTCGGTGATGTCGTCCACATAGGTCGCAGCCCCGGCCACTTGGGCGCGTGCGCTTTCATGGGGCCGGGACACGCCCGCGGCCGTGCTCGCCGTGGCGAGAATCGCCAGCTTCTCGGGTGCGTTCATACCGCCTCCTCGTGCAGAGTGAAGGACTCCAGATTGATGGCCTGCGCGCCCTGGCTCTCCAGCCAGTAGCGTTGCAGCAAATTGCCCAGCACCTCGCTGCGGTAGGCCGCGCTGGCGCGCATGTCCGAGATCGGCTGGAACTCCGCGCGCAGGGTTTTTATCGCAGCCTGCGCGGCGGCCAGTGTCCAGGCCTTGCCTTGCAGCGCGGCTTCGGTCTTGTTGGCCCGCACCGGTGTGGCCGCGACACCACCAACGCCAATCGACGCAGACACAACCTGACCGCTTTTTATCCGCAGATTCACGGCCAAGCAAATCGCCGAGATATCGTCATCAAAGCGTTTGGAAATCTTGTAGACCCTCGAGAATTCGTTTTCCAGCGGCAACGGCACCTTGATCCAGGCCAGCACTTCGTCGGTCGCCATGACATTCTTGCGGTAACCGGTGTAGAGCGCCTCCAGCGGCAACTCGCGGTGGCCGCGCAAGCTCATGAGCACCACGCTGGATTGGAGAGCAATCAGCAGCGGCATGCTGTCGCCGATCGGCGAGCCATTGGCCACATTGCCGCCCAGCGTACCGGCATTGCGCACCGGCAGGCCGGCAAAACGGTTTGCAAACACGCGCAGTTGCGGCCGGCTTTCAACCAGCGCCGCGTAGGCGTCGGCCAAAGGCACCGCGGCGCCAATGGCGATATGGTGCGGATAGCGCTCCACACGGCGCAACTCCGCCACGCGGGTCACGTCCAGCACGCTGGTGAACTGCATATGCATCTTGGTGACCCACAGGCCGACGTCGGTGCAACCGGCCACGATCTGGGCCTGCGGGTGCTCGGCGCGTGCCTGGAGCAGCCCGGCCAGGGTGCGCGGCGCCAGGTATTGCGTGGGGGCGGAATCGGCGGCGGTGGATGCCAGCTGCTTGAGCTGTTGCCGGAGCTTTTTCTCGTCCACGCGAACGGGTGGCAAATCTCCCATGGTTTTCGCCGCCTCCAGGATCGGCTTGTAGCCGGTGCAGCGGCACAGATTGCCCGACAGTTCCTCCTGTGCCAGCTCGCGCGAGATGGTCTGGCCGCGGCAGCTGTGGTTCTGGTACATGCCAAACAGGCTCATCACAAAACCGGGCGTGCAAAAGCCGCATTGCGAGCCGTGGCAACGCACCATGGCTTCCTGCGCCGGGTGCAGGCTGCCGTCGTCGGCCGCCAGGTCTTCCACGGTCCACAATGCCAAGCCGTCAATCGAATGCGCCAGCTTGATGCAGCTATTGACCGCGCGGTAGTTCAGGGCGTTGCCATGCGCCTCGCCGAGCACCACGGTGCAGGCGCCACAGTCGCCTTCGCCGCAACCCTCCTTGGTGCCGGTGCAGGCCAGGTCCTCGCGCAGCACTTCCAGCAGTGTGCGGCTGGGTGGTACATTGTTCAACTCGACCAACTGGCCGCGCCGGATAAATCGGATGGTTTGGGTGTTCATGGGTTCGGTATCCTTGTGCGCGAGGGTAAAACAGGGGGCATCGGGACACCATACGCGCCAGCATATGAGAGCAATGTTTATGCCAGTATGAGAGACCACGCAATATTCGACAAGATCGACCTTCATCTCATCAGGGTCCTTCATACCGTGTTGACCGAACGCAGCGTTTCTAGAGCCGCCATCCGCCTGGGCATGCACCAGCCGGCCGTGAGCGCGTCGCTGAAGCGCCTGCGCGACTTTGCCGGTGACCCGCTGCTGGTGCGCTCGGGCAGCGGCATGGTGCCCACCGACGCGGGTTTGCGCATGATAGAACCGAGTGCCACCATTCTGCGCGGCGCCGAGATGTTGTTCGCCGATGCGCGTGGCTTCGATGCCGCCACCGCCCGCAACACCTTCCGTATTGCCGCCAGTGACTACCTGGACAGTCTGTTCCTGCCCCGCCTGGTTACGCGGATCAAGGCGCTGGCGCCGCTGTGCCACATCGAAATCCAGCCGCTGTCGGGCGACTCCGACTACCGCGCCCATCTGGCGCAGGGCGACGTGGACATCGTCATCGGCAACTGGACCACACCGCCCGGCGACCTGCACCTGGGTGTGTTGTTCGACGATGACGTGGTGTCCCTGGTGTCCGAGCAGCATCCGGCCGTGCGCCGCGGCTGGGACCGCACCGCCTGGCTGGCGGCCGACCATGTGGTGCCCGGCGCCACCCATCCGGGCGCCAAGGGGGTGCTGGACGAACAGCTCGACATGCTCGGGCTGGAGCGCAATATCACCACGCGTGTGGCCCATTTCGGCCTGATCCCGAGCATGGTGGCATCCACCCTGCTGGTATTGACCACCGGCCGGAAATACTGCGAACGGTATGTGGGGCAGTTGCCGGTGCGCATCCTTCCCTGCCCGGTGAATTTTCCGCGAATGCGCTACTACCAGCTCTGGCACGAGCGCACCCACACCTCGGCCGCGGCCAAGTGGTTGCGCGAACGTGTCAAGGCGGTGGCATCAAATTTGCTTGAAGAAAAATAGAGCCCCTACCTCCCAAGTCCCAGCTACCCGCGGCGCAAAAACAGCAACAAGAACGAGACATCTCCAGCATGACCACCCCCAGACTGCAGCTATCGGGCATCACCAAACGTTACCCTGCCGTAGTGGCCAACAGCGATGTGTCGCTGACCGTAATGCCGGGTGAAACCCATGCCGTACTGGGCGAAAACGGCGCTGGCAAATCAACGCTGATGAAGATCATCTACGGCTCGGTCAAGCCCGATGAAGGCAGCGTAATGTTCAACGGCCAGCCGGTACACATACGCAACCCGCAGGAAGCACGCGCCATGGGCATCAGCATGGTGTTCCAGCATTTCAGCCTGTTCGACACCATCACGGTGGCGGAAAACGTATGGCTGGGCCTGTCCAAAACGCTTACGCTGGACCAGGTCACACACAGCATCATCGCCAAGGCGCAGGAGTATGGACTGGACATCGACCCGGTGCGACCCGTGCATACCTTGAGCGTGGGCGAGATGCAGCGCGTCGAGATCATCCGGGCCCTGCTGACCAACCCCAAACTGCTGATCCTGGACGAGCCGACCTCGGTGCTCACGCCGCAGGCGGTGGACAAGTTGTTTGTGGTGCTCAAGAAGCTGGCGTCCGAAGGCTGCAGCATTTTGTACATCAGCCACAAGCTGCACGAGATCCGCGAGTTGTGCAAGGCCTGTACCGTGCTGCGGGGGGGCAAGGTCACGGGCGTATGTAATCCGTCCGAAGAGTCCAACGCCTCGCTGTCGCGCCTGATGATTGGCGCCGAGCCGCCGCAGCTGACGCACCGGGCGCAAAAGCCCGGCGCGCCGGTGCTGCGTGTGCAGGCCTTGAGCCTGCCGCGGGAAGACCAGTTCGGCGTCGACCTGGACGGCGTGAGTATCGAGGTGCGCGCGGGTGAGGTGGTGGGTATTGCCGGTGTGTCCGGCAATGGCCAGCGCGAGTTGCTGTATGCGCTGTCGGGCGAAGACTGCCGCGCACCGGCCGGGTCGATACGTATGGGCGAGACCGACGTGGCCGCCATGCACCCCGGCTCGCGGCGCAAACTGGGGCTGCATTTTGTGCCCGAAGAACGCCTTGGCCGTGGCGCCGTGCCCACGCTGGGCCTGGCGCACAACCTGCTGCTCACGCGCAACGAAGCCTTGTCGGCTCCGCTGGGCTGGATCCAGGTCAAAACGCTGCAGGAGCAGGCGGCCGACATCATCCGGCGTTTCAACGTCAAGGCCGGCGGGCCGGCTTCGGTGGCGCGCTCCCTGTCCGGCGGCAATCTGCAGAAGTTCATTGTCGGGCGCGAGATCGACGCCCGCCCAAAGCTGCTGATCGTGTCGCAGCCCACCTGGGGCGTGGACGTTGGCGCGGCGGCACAGATCCGCGGTGAAATACTGGCCTTGCGCGACCAGGGTTGCGCGGTGCTGGTGGTGAGCGAGGAACTGGATGAGTTGTTCGAGCTCAGCGACCGTCTGCACGTGATCGCCAAGGGCCGTCTCTCGCCGTCGGTCCCGATTGCCGACGCCACGATAGAGAAGATCGGCGAGTGGATGAGCGGCTTGTGGGACCACAAGGAGTTGGCCCATGCTTAACAAGGTGAAGTTTCATGCTTAAGCTCGAAGCCCGCCCGCAGCCGTCGAATTTCTGGAGCTACGGCTCACCGCTGCTGGCCTTGGCTGTTACGGTGGTGATCGGGGTCGTGCTGTTTGTTGCGCTGGGCAAGGACCCGCTGCGTGGCTTGGAGATGTTTTTCTGGCAACCGATCAAGAGCGGTTACGCGCTGGGCGAGTTGCTGGTCAAGGCCACCCCCTTGCTGATCATCGCGTTGGGGCTGGCCGTGTGTTTCCGCTCCAACGTGTGGAACATCGGGGCCGAGGGGCAATACATCATCGGCGCCATCTTCGCGGGTGGCGTGGCGCTGCTGGCCGACAAGTCCACCGGTGCCTGGATCGTCGTGCCTATCTTGCTGGCAGGCATCGTCGGCGGGATGGTGTGGGCGGCGATTACCGCTTTGCTGCGGGACCGTTTCAACGCCAATGAAATCCTGGTCAGCCTGATGCTGGTGTACGTGGCGGTGCAGGTGCTCAGCTACCTGGTGGGCGGGCCGTGGAAAGATCCAGCGGGATTCAACTTCCCGCAGACCAAGAACTTCGAGGCCGCAACCCGCATCCCGCGCCTGTTCGAAGGCTCGCGCGTGAGTATCGGTGTGGTGCTGGCCGTGCTGGGTGTGGGTGCGATGTGGGTATTCCTGTTTCGCACCCGTGCCGGTTTCGCGCAGCAGGTCGGCGGCCTGGCGCCGGCGGCCGCGCGTTATGCCGGTTTTTCGTCGCGCCAGGCCTTGTGGACGGCATTGATGATCTCGGGCGGAGCGTCCGGCCTGGCCGGTGCGCTCGAGGTCGCCGGGCCGATCGGCCAGCTCACCACCTACGTGCCGGCCGGCTACGGTTTTGCGGCCATCATCGTCGCTTACGTGGGCCGTCTGCACCCGGTGGGCATGGTGTTTTCGGCCATACTGATGAGCATGTTCTACATCGGCGGCGAAATGGCGCAGTCCCGCCTTGGGCTCACCAAATCCCTGACCGGCGTATTCCAGGGCCTGTTGCTGTTCAGCCTGCTGGCCTGTGACACGCTGGTGAACTATCGGCTCAAGCTCTCGGGGAGCAAATAATGGAATCCTATGCGCTGCTGATCGCGGCCACCCTGAACGCCGGCACGGTGCTGGCGCTGGCCTCGCTGGGCCTCTTGATCAACGAGAAGGTTGGCATTGTCAACCTCGGCGCGGAGGGCATGATGTTGTGCGCGGCGATAGCCGGGTTTGCGACCGTGGTGCACAGCGGTAACGACTGGCTCGGGTTCGCGGCGGGCATCGCGGTGGGTGCCGCACTGGCGGCCGTGTTTGGCGTGCTGGTGATCTGGCTCAACACCAACCAGTTTGCGACCGGCTTGGCGCTGACCCTGTTCGGCACTGGTTTCTCGGCCTTTGTCGGTACGGGTTATGTGCAGGCCAAGATCCCGGAGCGTCCGAGTTTTTCCCTACCCGGCCTGGCCGATATCCCGCTGGTCGGACCGGCCCTGTTTCGCCACCACCCGCTGGTGTACCTGACGGTGCTTTTTGCGCTGGCCATGATCTGGTTCATGTACCGCACGCGCAGCGGCCTGGTGATGCGCAGTGTGGGGGAGAGCCCGGAATCGGCCCATGCTTTGGGTTATCCGGTGCGGCGCATACGCCTGCTGGCGGTGGTTGCCGGTGGTGCCTTGTGTGGCCTGGCGGGTGCCTATCTGTCCATCATCTACACGCCGCTGTGGGTCGAAGGCATGGTCTCGGGCAAAGGCTGGATTGCGCTGGCGCTCACCACTTTCGCCACCTGGCGCCCGGCGCGGGTACTGCTGGGGGCCTACCTGTTCGGCGGGGTTACGATGCTGCAGTTCCACCTGCAGGGTATTGGCGTGGACGTGCCGAGCCAGTTCCTCAGCATGTTGCCCTACGTGGCCACCATCGTGGTGCTGGCCCTGATTTCGCGCAACCCGCAATGGATTCGCGTCAATATGCCCGCGTCGATTGGAAAACCGTTTTATCCCGGCTCATAATTGATGGGTCTTTTTAGCAACGCTCCCACTTGAGGAAAAACATGACTGACCTGAACAAACGATCTCTTATCAAGGTAGCCGCTTTGTCGGCCATCGCCGCCGCCGCCCTGGTGGGCTGCGGCAAGAAGGAGGAGCCCATGCCGGCCGCCGCCGCACCGGCCGCCGCGCCCGCTTCCGCCGCCGCCGCGCCGGCCAAGGCAGAGCCGCTCAAAATCGCGTTTGCCTATGTGGGCCCGGTGGGCGATGGCGGCTGGACTTTCGCCCATGACTCCTCCCGCAAGGCACTGGAAAAGGAATACGGCGACAAGATCGTGACCTCGTTTGTCGAAAACGTGCCCGAATCGGCCGACGCGGAGCGCGTGTTGCGCGACATGGCGGGCCAGGGCAACAAGCTGATTTTTGGCACTACCTTCGGCTACATGGAACCCATGCTCAAGGTGGCCGCCGATACCAAGGGTGTGATGTTCGAACACGCCACCGGCTACAAGCAGGCCGAGAACATGCGCACCTACGACAGCCGCACCTACGAAGGTGCCTACATGGCCGGCGTGATCGCCGGCAAGATGACCAAGAGCAACACGCTCGGCGTGGTGGCTTCGGTGCCTATTCCTGAAGTGCTGCGCAACATCAACAGCTTCACGCTGGGTGCGCAGTCCAGCAACCCCAAGATCAAGACCAAAGTGGTGTGGGTGAACGAGTGGTTCAATCCACCCAAGGAGACCGAAGCCGCCACCTCGCTGATCAATGGCGGCGCCGACGTGTTGTTCCAGAACACCGACTCGCCGGCCGTGCTCAAGACCGCGCAGGACAAGGGCAAACGCGCCTTTGGCTGGGACTCCGACATGACGGCCTATGGCCCCAAGGCACACTTGGCGTCGGCCATCATCAACTGGGCTCCGTACTACATCAAGGCCACCAAGGACGCACTCGATGGTAGCTGGAAGGGTGGCAGCGGCGTGTGGTGGGGCCACAAGGAAGGCGCGATTGACATCGTGTCGATAGCCGACGACGTGCCGGCGGAGACCAAAGCCAAGATCGACGAGATCAAGGCCGGCTTGAAGGCGGGCACCTTCAGCATCTGGAAGGGTCCGATCATGGGCCAGGACGGGAAGGAAATCCTCGCCAAGGACGCCGTCGCCGACGACAAGTTCCTGGGCGGCGTGAACTTCTACGTCAAGGGCGTAGAAGGTAAAGTCCCCGGCGGAAAATAAACCCATCGGATGACTAACCAAAAGGCCGCCTTCGGGTGGCCTTTTGTCTTTAAGGGAAGCAAAAATGAAAGTCAAACCCGTGTCCGCCGAGCGTCTGCCGGACCTGCTGCGCAACATGCCAAAAGCCGAACTGCATATGCATATCGAAGGCTCGCTCGAGCCCGAGCTGATTTTTGCGCTGGGCCAGCGTAATGGCGTGGCGCTTGCCTATCCGGACGTGGAGTCGCTGCGCCGGGCCTATGTGTTCAACAACCTGCAGAGTTTCCTGGACATCTACCACGCCGGCACCATGGTGCTGCGCACCGAGCAGGACTTCTACGACATGGCGCATGCCTACCTGGCCCGTGCCCATGCCGACAAGGTAATACACACCGAAATATTCTTCGACACCCAGACCCATACCGGGCATGGGCTGGAAGCCTCGATGGTGATCAACGGCCTGCACCGGGCCTGTGTCGCGGCAGCCGCCGAGTTCGGCATGACGGCCTCGCTGATCCTGTGTTTCCTGCGCCATCTGAGCGAGCAGGAGGCGTTTGAATGCCTGGAGCAGGCCTTGCCCTTGCGCGACAAGATCGTGGGTATCGGCCTGGCTTCGAGCGAACTGGGCCACCCGCCGGAAAAGTTCGCACGGGTATTTGCGCGCTGCCGCGAATTGGGCTTCCGGCTGGTGGCGCATGCCGGCGAAGAAGGGCCGCCTGAATACATCTGGAGCGCTCTGGACGTGCTCAAGGTGGAGCGTATCGACCACGGTGTGCAGGCCGTGCGCGACACCGCATTGATGCAGCGCCTGGCGAACGATCGGATCCCGCTTACCGTGTGCCCCTTGTCGAACCTGAAGCTGCGCGTGTTCCCGACCTTGAAAGAGCACAACCTGGGCCGCATGCTCGATGCCGGCCTGGTGGCGACCATCAACTCGGACGACCCGGCCTATTTTGGCGGCTATATCAACGAGAACTTCACGCAGACATTTGCCGCCCTGGGCCTGTCGGCGCAGCAGGCCTGGCAACTCGCGCACAACAGCTTCCAGGCCAGCTTTATCGAAGATGGCCTGCGGCGAAAGTACACCGAGCGCTTGAACGAGGCCTTCGAGACTTTTGCGTGCTGAGGGCCCATGACACTCAATCCGGATCTGCCCGATACGCCACGATATCCTCAGTATGGTTGTGCCCCAAGCGCCCGAAATGTCCCATGCCGCGCAGGGCAGAGTCGGCCAGCAGGTTTTCAGGCATCGGACGCATTCCGTGAGTCGTGAGCAAGACACCATAACCAACTAAAATTCACTGCCAGGCCGGTTGCTCCACCGGCTGCATTTCGTTTTCGGAGCCATGTAGAGGACCACCATGTACAAAAACCTCGTAGCCGCGCTTGCGGCCGCCTGTTTTTTCTCTTCCGTTTTTTGCCAGGACGCCAAGCCACCGTTGAAGGTCGGTTTTGTGTATGTTGCGCCCTTGACGGATGCTGGCTGGGTGCACCAGCACGACCAGGGCCGCAGAGCCGTCGAAGCGGCGCTGAACCTGCCCGGCCAGGCACCCAGGGTGCAGACCAGCTACGTGGAAAACGTAGCGGAAGGCGCCGACGCCGAACGTGTGATCCGCGACCTGGCGCAGCAGGGCAACAAGCTTATCTTCACCCCCAGCTTTGGTTACATGGAGCCCACGCTCAAGGTGGCGCGCGACTTCCCGGACGTGAAATTCGAGTCCATCACCGGCTACAAGACCGCGCCCAACGTCGCCACGGCCAATGCGCGTTACTACGAGGGCCGCTACCTGGCCGGTATCGCCGCCGGTCGTTTGAGCAAGAGCCACCTGGCCGGTTACGTGGCGGGTTTCCCCATCCCCGAGGTGCTGCAGGGCATCAACGCTTTCACGCTGGGCATGCGGTCGGTCGATCCAATCGCCCAAGTGAAAGTGATCTGGCTAGAGACCTGGTTCGACCCAGCGCGTGAACGTGATGCGGCGATGACGCTGTTTAACCAGAACGTGGACGTGATCGCCTTCCATACCGGCTCCAATGCCGTCATGGTGGCCGCGCAGGAGCGTGGCAGGATGGCCGTGGCCTACCACTCCGACATGCGCCAGGTGGCGCCGGACGCGCAGATCATCGCCGTCACCCATGAGTGGGGCGCCTACTACACCCGCCGTACCCAGGCAGTGCTGGACGGTAGCTGGAAAAGCGGTGACGTATGGGGCGGCGTGCGTGAAGGCATGGTGCGTGTGGGCGACTTCGGGTCCAAGGTGCCACTGGGCGTGCGGCAGGAAGTGCTGGCCCGGCAGGCCGACATCGCGGCCGGCCGCTTGCAACCGTTCGCGGCGCGCCAGGCGGTGTTCGACAACGACGGGCATGAAGTGATCGCCGCCAGCAAGCCACTCAGCGACGCCCAGATACAGGGCATGAACTGGCTGGTGCAGGGCGTACAGGGGAAACTGCCCAAGCCTTGACGCAGGGCTGCTCCTATACTCCGTTCAACCGCAGTGTTGGGAGCAAAAACCATGTCCGACCAGAGCCACGTTTACGCCGCCGTCGCCCCCGTCGAGCGACGTGTGCAGGCCATCGAGGCCGTTTTGGAAGAGCGCGGCATGCAGGCCAGCGCCTTCATCGAAGAAGCCAACCACCTGGTCGAGGAACGCTGGGTTCCCCAGAACGGCGCACGGGTGGTCGCTAGGGCATGGACCGATCCGGACTTCCGGCAACGCCTGTTTGCCAACGGCCGCGCAGCCGTCACGGAGCTGGGCATAGAGATGCCGCGCCACCACCGGCATCTGGTGGTACTGGAGAACACACCCACGGTACACAACGTTATCTGCTGCACCCTGTGTTCGTGTACGGCGTTCACGGTCATCGGCCTGCCGCCGGACTGGTACAAGGACCTGGAATACCGCGCCCGTGTGGTGCGCCAGTCGCGCACTGTACTCAAGGAAATGGGTCTGGACCTGCCGCCGGAGATGGAGATACGGGTATGGGACACCACGGCGGACACGCGGTACATGGTGCTGCCGGTGCAACCGCCCGCGACCGTCGGCTGGTCGGAAGACAAGCTGGCCGGGATGGTCACCAAGGATTCAATGATAGGCGTCGCACGCCTGTAAAAGCAAAAAACGGGGGTTTGCTTATGGATGGTATGCATGATCTCGGCGGCAAACAGGGCTTTGGCCCGGTACGCCACTCGCCCACCGCGCAGGTATTCCACGCGCCTTGGGAGAAACGCGCCAACGCACTGTATTCGCTGGCGGTCAAGCTAGGTGTCTTCAATATGGACGAATACCGCCACGCGATCGAGCGCATGGAGCCGCGCCACTACCTGTCGGCCAGCTACTATGAACGGACCCTCACCAGCCTGGCCAGCTTATGTGTGGAGAAAGGGTTGGTCACGCTGGAGGAACTCGAGCGTCGCGCGCAGGGGGCGTTTCCGCTGTCCCTGCCCAGCGCGCCCGGCCGTTCCAACGCGGCGGTGCGCGAACACTTCAAGCCTGGAGACCGCGTCCGCGTGGGCACCGACCAGGTTCCTGGCCATGTGCGGCTGCCGGCCTATATCCGCGGCAAGACCGGCGTTGTGGTGGGCGAATCGCCGGCCTACCCGTTTCCCGATGCACACGCCCATGGCGTCCAGGCAGACGATGAGCCGACCTTCGATGTGCGTTTCAGCGCCACCGACCTGTGGCCCAATTCAGCCGACCCGGCCTTTGTGCATGTGGGCGTTTTTCAGAGCTACCTGCAGCGGCTGGAGTAGGGCTCGGCGGCGTGCCTGGCCCAGGCGTCAAAACCGAATTTTTCCGGTCACGATCTCCCACCACATGCGCCAGTCCCCCATAAAACTGAAGCGCGGATACGTGAAAGTCGCCGGCCTGTTCTTCTCGAAGAAGAAGTGTCCGACCCAGGCGAATGCGTAGCCCTGCACCAAGGCCGCCGCCACCAGCCACCAGGTTTGCGTGGCCACCGCCGTGACAAGCAAGGCGGCGGCAATGCTGGTTCCGACAAAATGCAGCCGGCGCGAGACGCGGTTGGTATGCTCGCCGAGATAGAACGGATAGAAATCGGCAAAGTTAGTGAACCGCCTGCTGTCGTTATTCATGCTGTACTCCTCGATGCCCGGTCGGCGATCTTGTTGTCCGGCTTTCCAAATCAAGGGCCGCGCATCTTTTCGCGCCGGCCCCGTGAATTGCCGATAGGACTTCGGTGGACTATAGCCTGCCGTGGCGTGTTTCTTGCGACACCATGAAGGCTATGTGCTCCGGCTTATGGCGGCGTACGGATTCCTGAGTAAGCTCTTGCCACCATGAAGTGTTACCGCGCTGCCATCCTGCGATTTGACGAAGACCACCACGCTGTGTATGAGCAAGATGGCCTGCTGGCCGTGGGTCCGGATGCGTCGGGTAAGGAAGTGGTGCAGGCGGTTGGATCCTACGGCGCATTGGCCGGCCAGTTTGACGGGGAGGTGGTGGAGCATCTGCCAGGCCGCGTCATCGCGCCAGGTTTTGTGGATCTGCATGTGCACTATCCGCAGATCGACGTGATCGGCTCGCCGGCCAGCGGCCTGCTGCCCTGGCTGGAGAACTACACCTTTCCGCAGGAAAGCCGGTATGCGGATGCCGGCCACAGCGCGCAGGCGGCAACTTTTTTCCTGGACGAGTTATCGCGCAACGGCGTAACTACGGCGCTGACGTTTGCCACCTCGCACCCTGCGTCGGTCAACGCCCTGTTTGCCGAAGCTGCCAGGCGCCGGCTGCGTTTGATCACCGGCAAGGTGCTACAGGACCGGCATTCGCCCGATGGTGTGCGGGACGATACGGAGCAAAGCCTGGTCGATACCGAGGCGCTGATCCGGCGCTGGCATGGCCAGGGCCGATTGGGCTACGCCATCACGCCGCGATTCGCGCCCAGCTGTACCGACGCGCAGTTGCGCGGGGCGGGCGAACTGGCGGCGCGTCACCCCGACGTGTGGATCCAGTCGCATGTGGCCGAGAACAAGGATGAAATCGCGTGGGCGCGGCAGCTATTCCCGCAGTCGCGCTCCTATCTCTCCACCTACGACGACTTTGGCCTGATGCGCGAACGCGCCATCTATGCCCATTGCATCCACTTCGACGACGACGACCGCGCCCTGATGCGTGAAACGGGCGCGGCGGCGGCGGTCAGCCCGACCAGCAACCTGTTCCTGGGCAGCGGTTTCTTTGACTACGCGGGTGCGGACCGGGTGGGCTTTCGCTACGGCCTGGCCAGCGACGTGGGCGGCGGCACGTCGCTGTCGCCGTTTCACACCATGCTGGCGGCCTACTATGTGGGGCGCGAGGGGCAGACCAAGCAGGGCCTGAGCCTGGCGCCGCAGCAGCTCTGGTGGCAACACACGGCGGGTGCCGCGCAGGCCCTGGGGCTGGACGGCGTGGTGGGTAATTTGCAGGTTGGCTGTGAGGCCGATTGCATTGTGCTCAATCCACAGGCCACGCCCTTGCTGGCGCGCCGCACCCAGGGCGCAAACACGCTGGACGAATTGCTGTTCGCCATGATCGTGCTGGGCGACGACCGGCTGGTTGAACGCACCGTGATTGCCGCAGCCGCCTGATCCGCTCCGGGCGGCTGCGTGGCGACGCTGCCTACAATTGCGCCCTTGGCAGCAGATCGGCAACGGGGAATACGGCATGACAATCAAAAGTGACAAGTGGATACGCCGCATGGCGCAGAGCACGGGCATGATCGAGCCCTTCGAGCCCGGCCAGATCCGCGAGCGCGAGGGTAAAAAAATCATCAGCTATGGCACCAGCAGTTATGGCTACGACATCCGCTGTGCGCCCGAGTTCAAGGTCTTCACCAATATCCACAGCACCGTGGTGGACCCGAAGAACTTCGACGAAAAAAGCTTCGTGGACTTCCACGACGACGTGTGCATCATCCCGCCCAACAGCTTTGCGCTGGCGCGTACGCTGGAGTACTTTCGTATCCCGCGCAACGTGCTGACGATCTGCCTGGGCAAGAGCACCTACGCGCGCTGCGGCATCATCGTCAACGTGACACCCTTCGAGCCCGAGTGGGAGGGGTATGTCACGCTGGAGTTTTCCAACACCACGCCGCTGCCGGCCAAGATCTATGCTGGTGAGGGCTGCGCCCAGGTGCTGTTTTTCGAGAGCGACGAGGTCTGCGAGACCAGCTACAAGGACCGCGGCGGCAAATACCAGGGCCAACAGGGCGTGACGCTGCCGCGCGCCTGACTTCGCTGTAACCCTTCAATGGGTAGCGCCGGCACCCAGCACCAGATCGGCTGGTGTACGCAGCGCGCAGCGGATGGCGAGCCGCAGTCCGCGCACCATCTCCTCCAGCGGCATGGCCGGTGCGCCCTGCTCCGGCAGAAATGGCAGGTGCATGAAGCCGCCCCGTGTGCCCTTGAGCGTGCGCTGCGTTGCGAGCAGGTGCATCAGTCCGTAGAACACGTGGTTGCAGACAAAGGTTCCCGCTGTCTGCGATACCTCGGTTGCCACAGCGGCACGCTGCATGGCGCGCAACATGGCCTTGATCGGCAGGCTGAGAAATAGGCCGCCGGGCCTTCGCTCACCACCGGGCTGTCAATCGGCCGGGTCCCAAGGTTGTCGGCAATACGGGCGTCGTTGACATTGATGGCTATCCGCTCCAGCGAAACAGCGGCCCTGCCGCCAGCCAGCCCAAGGCAGATGACCAAGGCTGGCCGATGCTGCTTCAGCACGGCGTCAAGTTCGACCAGCGACTGGCCAAACACCGTGGACAGTTGTGCGGCCACGATGCGGTGCCCCGCAATCCGGCGCCCGTGTAATGCCTGCGCGACCAGCCAGCTCGGGTTGATCTCCATGCCGTCAAAAGCGTCAAAACCGGTCACCAACACGGTCGGTGGAGGCGCAGCACCGGGCGCTACGGCAGAACGGGCTTGCGTCCTACGGTTGGAGTTGGGCTGGGCGCGTAACATGCCTGCAATTTACCGCGATTTGCCAGGGCGTGGCCAACGCCTGCGAGCCGCACAGGAGGAGTCAATCATGAAATGGGAAGGCAACCGGGAGTCGGACAACGTGGAAGACCGCCGCGACGGTGGCGGGGGAGGTGGAGGCAGCGGATTTCTGGGTGGCCGCAGTATAGGCATTGGCACCATCGTGGTGGCGCTGGTCGGGGGCTGGGTATTCGGCATCAACCCGTTGACGATATTGAGCCTGCTCAGTGGCGGCGGCGGGGTGGAGCAGGTGCAACAGCAGGCACCGGCGCACGCTCCGCCGGCCGACGACCCCATGGCCAAGTTTGTGTCTACCGTGCTGGCCGATACCGAAGATGTGTGGAAAGACGTGTTCAGCAAAGGCGGGTCTACCTACCGCGAGCCCAAGCTGGTGTTGTTCCGGGGCTCCACACCCACCGCCTGCGGCAGCGGCCAGGCGGCGATGGGCCCGTTTTATTGCCCCGGCGACCAGAAGGTGTACATCGACCTGGCGTTTTACGAGACGCTCAAAACGCGCCTGGGTGCGCCGGGCGATTTTGCGCAGGCCTACGTGATAGCCCATGAGGTGGGCCACCATGTGCAAAACCTGCTCGGCATCAGCGAAAAAATGGATCAGATGCGCCAGCGCGTGAGCCAGGTGCAATACAACGCGCTGAGTGTCAAGCTGGAGCTGCAGGCCGATTGCCTGGCCGGCGTATGGGCGCACCATGCTCAAAATGCGCGCCAGATCCTGGAAAACGGTGACGTGGACGAGGCCATGAACGCAGCCGCGAAGATTGGCGACGACGCCTTGCAGCGCGCGGGGGGTGGTGCCGTGGTACCCGAGAGTTTTACCCACGGCACCAGTGCCCAGCGCCAGCGCTGGTTCAACGCCGGGCTGCAGGGCGGCAGCGTCAAGGGCTGCGACACGTTTTCGGCCAAGCCGCTGTGAGCGCCCCCAGCCCTGGCTTCGCCAGGCCCCCCGAGGGGGTGCAGGAAAACTTGGGGACGGCCCGGCGTTTTCTTGAGAGGCGGGCACAGGCGTCGTGATATCGGGGGATAATGCCGGTTTGCCCGTTCGGGCACCACCCGCCTTGAGCGCCGCGTTCGGCCCCTGGGGCAAATCTCCTTGCAGGTAGTGATGAGCGACGAAGTTTCCCCCACAAATATCGATTCCTTTTCCCAACTCCAGTTAAACGACAAGCTGGCGCGTGCCGTAGCCGAACTTGGCTACGAGTCCATGACGCCGATCCAGGCGCAGGCGATTCCCATCGTGCTGCAGGGGCGTGATGTGATGGGCGCCGCCCAGACCGGCACCGGAAAGACCGCCGCTTTCGCGCTCCCTTTGCTGCAGCGCATGCTGGCCCACGAGAACGCCTCCACGTCCCCGGCCCGCCACCCGGTGCGGGCGCTGGTGCTGTTGCCCACACGCGAGTTGGCGATCCAGGTCGCCCAGGCGATCACGGCCTACGCAAAACACACACAGCTGCGTTGTACCGTGGTGTTCGGCGGCATGGACATGAAGCCGCAAACGCTGGAACTAAAACGCGGGGTTGAAGTGCTGGTGGCCACGCCGGGGCGTCTGCTGGACCATATCGAAGCCAAGAATACGGTGCTCAACCAGGTCGAATACGTGGTGCTCGACGAAGCCGACCGCATGCTGGACATCGGCTTTTTGCCGGACCTGCAGCGCATCCTGAGTTTCCTGCCCAAGCAGCGCACCACGCTGCTGTTCTCGGCCACCTTCTCGCCCGAGATCCGGCGCCTGGCGAACAGCTACCTGCAGGACCCGGTGACGGTCGAAGTGGCGCGCCCGAACGCCACCGCGTCCACGGTGGAGCAGCATTTCTATAGCGTGGGCGACGAAGACAAACGCCACGCCCTGCACCAGGTGTTGCGCCAGCGCGGCATGAAGCAGGCGTTCGTGTTTGTCAACAGCAAACTCGGCTGTGCGCGGCTCGCGCGGTCGCTGGAGCGCGAGGGTCTCAAGACCACCGCCCTGCACGGCGACAAAAGCCAGGACGAACGGCTCAAGGCGCTGGATGCGTTCAAGAAGGGCGAAGTGGATTTGCTGGTGTGCACCGACGTGGCCGCGCGTGGACTTGACATCAAAGACGTGCCGGCGGTTTTCAACTTCGACATTCCGTTCAACGCCGAAGACTATATCCACCGTATCGGCCGCACTGGCCGCGCCGGCGCATCCGGCCTTGCGGTGAGTTTTGTGTCCAAGTCGGACGGTCGCCTGATGGCCGACCTGGAGAAACTGCTCAAGGCCAAGATCGAGCTGGAAGCCATAGAGTTCGACGAGGACAGCCCGGACATCCGCAAGCAGGGCCGCATCAATGACGGCCGGCGTATGTATGCCGCCGACGAGGTGCCCGACGAGCCGCGCGGCGCCGGTCCGCGCCCACGTCCGTCCGGCGACAGGACGCGGGATGACCAGGGTAGTCGCGGCGAGCGGCCGCCCCGGCGCGATTTCGCGCGCCCGCCGCAGCCGTCGCGCGATCCGTTTTTTGACAAGCCGTATGAAGCGCCGGCAACGCCGGAAGCCGCACCCACCTGGGAAGCTGCCGCACCACGCGCCGCGCGCAGCATATCGGCCAATATCAAACCCAAGCGCCGTGTGGCGGCCCTGTTCAAGCCGGAAACTGAAACCAGCCCGTAAGCGGTACGCCTGGCCCCGGCTTTACCGGGGCGGCCGTATCGGCCAGGACCGCAGGTTTCAGCCGCCAGGTGTTTGCGCCTGTTCGCACGGCACCTGAACAAGTTCTCCATCCAAATACGGACTGGCGTTGCCATGGCCCACATGCACCGCGCTCAAGGGCCCGCCCCAGACACAACCGGTGTCCAGCGACCAGACGTCCGGCCGGTCCAGCCAGCCCAATGTGGACCAGTGGCCGAAGGCGATCCTGGTGCCGGTGCTCTCGCGGCCCGGCACGTCGAACCAGGGCATGAAGCCGGGCGGCGCGGCAGCGGCGCCTTCCTTGGTGTCGAACTCCATGCGGTCGTCGGCGGTGCAGAACCGCATCCGGGTCAGCACATTCACGATGGTGCGCAGGCGGGCCGGCCCGGTCAATTCGTCGTTCCAGCGGGAAGGTTCGTTGCCATACATCTGCGCCAGAAAGTCCCCCAGGTCCGGACTGCGCAGAACGACCTCCACCTCGGCCGCCAGCGCCACGGTCTTCTGTACCGACCATGACGGCAATACGCCCGCGTGCACCATCAGCACGTCATGGCCGTGCAAGTTTTCCAGCATGGCCAGACGCTGCGCCGCCAGCCACTCCAGCATGGCCGGGCGGTCCGGCGCGTCCAGCACCGCGCCCAGCGTGTCGCCGCGATGCGGCTTGCGAATGCCGTGTGCGGTTGCCAGCAGGTGCAAGTCGTGGTTGCCCAGCAGGCAGCGTGCCGCGGCTCCCAGGCCCATCAGCCGGTGCAACACGCCCAGCGAATCCGGGCCGCGGTTCACCAGATCGCCGATCAGGAACAGGGTATCGCGGCTGGGTGAAAAATCGATGCGCTGCAGAAGCCGCCGCAACGCATCGTCGCAGCCTTGTACGTCGCCAATCAGGTAAAGTGCCATGGTGTTGATTCTCACCCGGCTCGCATGGATATTTTCCTCATAGCGCTGTTGACGCTGCTCAATGGCGCTTTTGCGATGTCCGAGCTTGCGCTCACGGCCAGCCGAAAGGTACGCTTGGCAAATATGGCCGAGGCGGGCGACGGTGGTGCGCGGGCCGCGTTGACGCTGCTGGAAAA
>JANLPN010000026.1:0-4355 GCA_031367285.1 Betaproteobacteria bacterium
CGTTTGCGGTAGCGATCCAGGTGAGGGCGGGAACGATGGCCTCATCGCCGGCCTTAAACCCCAGCGCAGCGAGCGACAGGTGTAGTGCGGTGGTGCACGATGTCACCGCAATCGAGTGTTTCGCGCCAGTGAACGCCGACCATTTTTCCTCGAATTCGCGTACTTTCGGGCCCTGGACCAACCATCCGCTACGTAGCGGTTCCAGAACACTCTGGATTTCCGATTCCGTCAAACTGGTGCGGGCAATGGGAACATTCATTTTTGCCTGCATGCTCATTATTCCAACCCGACAGCTTGGCGACGCGATGCAACTTCGGCCTTGTGATTAACACGCCACTCGATCAGGCGTCTAAGGCCTTCGCGCAGATCGATCGTAGCCGTGAAGCCGATTTCCGATGAGGCCTTTTTGGGGCACCCGATACGGTTGCGTACCAGCGTTGCCTGGCTGCGAGAAGCATATTGAATGGGTTTGTCAGAACCGGTTATTTCAATCAGGAGTTCAGCCAATTCCTTCAATGAGGTGCGCTCACCCGTACCGACGTTGTAGAACGCGTCAGTCGAGTCTGCCTTCATTGCGCAGACATTTGCTAGACCGCAGTCTTCCACCGCCACAAAGTCAAAGGCTTCACTGCCGTCGCCCAGAATAGTCGGGCCCTGGCCGCGGTCGATGGCGTCGAGCATCTTCATGATGACGGCGATGTAGGCGCCGTGGTAGTCCTGCCGCGGGCCGTAGACGTTCATGTAACGCAGGCCGACAAAGTTCAGGCCGTAGCGGAAATGCAGTGCGCGCGCCATTGCTTCGCCGCAAATCTTGGTTGCCCCGTAGAAATTCTGGTTGTTGAAGGGGTGGTCCTCGGTCATGGGTTCTTCAACGGCGTCGCCGTAGACGGACGCGGATGACGAGTACACGAGGCGCTTGACGTTCTTCTTGATACACGCTTCAAGCACGTTGAAGGTGCCGCGAACGTTGACGTCGAACGCCGAGCGGGGGTATTCATGGCATTGCAGCAGCCACAAGGCGGCCAGGTGGAAAACACCGTCGGCGCCTTCAAGCGCGGATTCAAGTATGTCGCTGTGCAGAATCTCGCCGCCCACGTCGTAAATCTTTACGCGGGGGTCTTTAAGCGCATTGGCCAGGTTTTCTTCGCGCCCGCGCACGAAGTTGTCGTAAATCAGAATCTCTTTGACGTCTTCACGGATCAGGGCATCAACCGTATGCGAACCGATCAGGCCCGCACCGCCAATTACAACCAGCTTTTTTCCTCGGATATCCATTTTTTACTTCCCTTGTTAACAATCAGGTTCGCGATGCGCCAAGCGCGTTGACCACCCGGGCCATTGCCTCGGAAGTCAGATCCGGACTCATCGGCAGACTCAAGACCCGCTCCGCCGCCCAATCGCTGTGCGGCGTGCATTCGGGGCAGCACAGGTGTTGGTAAGCGGGTTGTTTGTTCAGCGACAACGGGTAGTGCACGGCCGTAGGTATGCCCTGCGCCTGTAGCTGCTTTTGCAGCTCGGCACGGTCTTCCACCAGCACGGTAAATTGGGCCCACACGCTGTCGCGGTCAGGGCGCACGGCAACCAGCCCCACTGGCGCCTGGTTCTGCCGTAGTTGCCGGCAGTATTGTTCGCCCAGGTCCAGGCGCCGTTGCACCTCCCAGTCAAAACGCTCCAGCTTGGCCAGCACCACGGCGCACTGCAGCGTGTCCATGCGGCCGCCCACACCCACGCGGGTATGGTAGTAGCGGCGCTCCTGGCCATGCACGCGAATTTCTCGCAGCGCCTTGGCCAGCACGTCGTCATTGGTAAAAATGGCGCCGCCGTCTCCATAGCAGCCCAGCGGCTTGCTGGGGAAAAAGCTGGTGCAGCCGATGGTGGACAGGTTGCAGCTTTTGCGCTTGACGCCGCTGGCGCCCGAATAACTGGCACCAAAGCTTTGGGCTGCGTCTTCGATCACGGGGATGTTGCCATGCCGGGCCGCCACGGCGTTGATGGCATCCATGTCGCAGACTTGCCCATACAGCGACACCGGCATGATGGCCTTGGTGCGCGGCGTGATTTTTTCTTCTATGCCAGAGGCGTCCATCAGGCAGGTGTCGCGCTCGATGTCGACAAACACCGGCTTGGCGCCAACCAGCACGATCATCTCCGCAGTGGCGGCAAAAGTGAAAGGCGTGGTGATGACTTCGTCGCCCGGGCCGATTCCGAGTGCCATCAGCGACATCAGCAGGGCTTCGGTGCCGGACGAACAGGTGATGCAGTGTTTGCTGCCGGTGTGGGTGGCCAGCTTTTGCTCCAGCTCCGCCACCTCGGGGCCCATGATGTACTGGCCATGTTCCAGCACACGCCGGATACGGCCGTCGATCTCGGTCTGCAGTGCCCGGTATTGGGCCTTGAGATCGACGAATTCAATCTTCGGCAAGGCAACCATGGATTCTTTCAATACCGCATTCATACCATTCCCTTCAAAGTATCAATACACACCGGCCGTCTTTGACCTGGTAGCGCTCTTGCGTGTGGGGGCACACCGCCACACCATCACCATGCGTTGGTAGCGCCAGGCGCTCGCCAAAGCGGCTCATCCAGCCAAGCTGCCGGGCCGGCACGCCAACCATCAGCGCAAACGATGGCACGTCCTGGTTGACTACCGCGCCAGCCCCGACAAAGGCGTATTCACCAATTGTCGTTCCACACACGATGGTGCAATTGGCCCCCAGGGTGGCGCCGCGCCGGACCAGCGTCTTACGATACTCATCCTTGCGTGTCACCGCGGAGCGCGGGTTGTAAACGTTGGTGAAAACCATGCTGGGGCCGCAAAAAACGTCGTCCTCCAGCGTCACGGCGTCGTAAACGGAAACGTTGTTCTGGATCTTGACGTTGTTGCCGATCACCACGTCGCTACCGACGTACACACCCTGGCCCAACGAGCAGCGCTGCCCGATGCGGGCGCCGGAGCTCACATGCACCCAATGCCAGACGCGCGTGCCATCACCAATGTGCGCACCTTCGTCCACGATGGCCGTGGCGTGAATTACCGCCGCCATGGTCAGTAGTCCAGCGGCAAGGCCACGCGTTTGCCATCACGCGCGGACAAATACATGGCGATCAGCACCTCAAGGGATTTGAGACCTTCACGCCCATCCGTCTCGGGCAAGGCGGTGCCACGCAGTACGTTGATGACGTTGTCGTAATACAGCGGGTGGCCAAAACCGTAGACCGACGTCGTCGCATAACTCGCCTGTTGCACCTTCTGGTCGTCTTCGTGCGGTTCGGCGAACTCCCAGTGCTGGATTTCGTTGACGGCCACGCCGCCGATACGGACCGTGCCTTTTTCGCCCAGGACCGTGATGCTGCCTTCGAGGTTCTTGGGATACGTCAGCATGGTGACGTTCATTGAACCCAGGGCGCCCGAACGCCACTTCACGCTGATCACACCGGTATCCTCGACTTCGATGTTCCTGGCCAGGGTGGCGGTGTAGGCCTGGATGCTCTCGATCGGCCCGACGATCCAGTCCAGCAGGTCCACATAATGGCTCGCTTGATTCATGAAAGCGCCGCCGTCAAATTCCCAGGTTCCGCGCCACTCCGCGCTGTCGTAATACTCCTGCGGCCGGGTCCAGAAGACGTTGATGTTGACCATGTAGATACGACCGAACCGGTCCTGGCTGACAGCACGCTTCAATAGCTGCAATGTGTCGTTGCGGCGGTTCTGCTTGACCACAAAAAGCCGCACTGCGGCGTCGTCGCATGCTTTGACCATACGCAGGCCATCGTGCCAGCGTGTTGCCATCGGCTTTTCGGTCATCACATGCCTGCCCGTGGCCGCGATTTCGACTGTTTCCTCGGGGTGAAGCCCACTAGGGGTGGTCAAGATGACGATGTCGGCGTTGGTGTCGGCCAACATGCTGGTGAGGTTGGTGTAAGGCTTGGCTCCCGTTTCCGCGGCGGCCGCGCTCAATGCAGCGGGGCTGATGTCGCAAACCCCTACAAGTTCGGCGCGGTCCGCGTGTTTGCGCAAGGCCGCAAAATGGTTCTTGGCAATACGCCCGCAGCCCACCAGCGCAAATCGAATTTTTCGGTCTTTGAGGGGAGCGGGGTAATGACGCATATTCGAAGTCTTGTGACAGCCTTGGATTATCCCATCCCGCAGGCGAGCCCCAAAAGGGCGCCCGTGAGGCTCCCTCATCCAACCTGTTGACGCGCCCTCAGGCTAGAAATGTATCCCCCGCATCATCTGCTGCATCGCCACCGCCTCCGGCGACAGCTGCTGCTTGGCCGGTTTGTCGCCCGGCTTGGCGCCTTTGGCGGCGGTCGAGTCGGGGAACATGCGAAAGCTGGTGTTCATGGCGATCTGG
>JANLPN010000041.1:0-6904 GCA_031367285.1 Betaproteobacteria bacterium
ACCGTAGTAAAGCCCAGCGCCTTGATCTCCTCGAGGATCTTTTCGATCTCGTGCACGATCACCGGCGCCAGGCCTTCGTAGGGTTCGTCGAGCAGCAGCAGCTTCACGTCGCGCGCCAGCGCCCGCGCCACGGCCAGCATCTGCTGCTCACCGCCCGACATGGTCACGGCCTCCTGCCTGCGCCGTTCGGCCAGCCGAGGAAAGTGGTCGTAAATCCGCTCCAAGGCCCAGCCAACCGGCTTTTCTATCTGGGCCAACTGCAGGTTCTCCTCCACCGTCAGTCCGGGAATAATGCGACGGTCTTCCGGCACCAGTCCCACCCCCAACCGGGCCGCCTGCCAGGCGCTCATGCGGTGCAGCGCCTGGCCGTTGAGCCAGATCTCGCCACTGTGCAGCTGCGGGTCGTCCAGCCGTGCAATCGTGCGCAAGGTAGATGTCTTTCCGGCGCCATTGCGGCCAAGCAAGGCGACGATTTCACCTTCGCGTACATCAAAGCTCACACCCTGCACCACATAACTCTGGCCGTAATACGCGTGGATGTTGCGGCATGAGAAAAAGGCCGGCGGTACGCCGGCCACTGCGGCATGCGTGCCTGCGCTGGCCAAAGTTGCTTCCATCACGGATAGGCTCCCCCGAGGTAGGCTTCCTGCACACGCGGATCGCCCTTGATGGCGTCCGGCTCGCCTTCGGCGATGACGGTGCCTTGGGCCATCACGCTAATGCGGCTGGCCAGCGAGAACACCACATGCATATCGTGTTCGATGATGATCTTGGTCACGCGGCCGGCACCAATGCGTTGCAGCAGGTCGATCGTGTTGTTGGTGTCGGCGCGCGACATGCCGGCCGTGGGCTCGTCCAGCAATAACAGCTTGGGGTCCTGCACCAGGCACATGGCAAGCTCCAGACGTCGTTTGTCACCGCGCGACAGACTGCTGGCGATCATGTGGCGTTTGCTCGCCAGCGCCACGTCGTCGAGCATTTGTTCGGCGCGCTCGCGCACCTGCGCCTGTCCGTTGGTGCGCTGCCAGGCATTGACACGAAACGCACCATCGCGGCGTGCCAGCGCGGGCACCATCACGTTGTCCAGCAAACTCATCTCGGCAAAAATCTCGGGCGTCTGGAAAACGCGCACTACACCCGCCTGGTTGATCTCGTGGGGTTGCAGGCCGACCAGGGATTGGCCGCTGAAAGTCACCGAACCGGCATCCGGCGTGAGGCGGCCGACGAAGCAGTTCAGCAGCGTGGACTTGCCCGCGCCGTTGGGACCGATGATCGCGTGCACGCTGCCTTCCTCCACGGTCAGGTTGACGTCGTCGAGCGCGCGCAGGCCGGCAAAACTCTTGCTCACACCTTTCACATGCAGTATGGACACGTTGCGGGCTCCTCTATCTGGTGGTCGACGGCAACGGATGTGTCTTGGGCTGGCTGGCAGAAGTATCGCGGCGCGTGCGCCAGATCCATATCCGCCGTACGCCCTCCACCACCCCACCGGGCAAGAAAATCACCAGCACCATGAACAGCACCCCGAGTGTCAATTGCCAGCCATCCCCCACGAATAGCCCGGCCAGCGCCACCACCGGCCTTTCAATTGCATCGGGCAGAAAGCCGAAAACACTGTGCAGTGTCTGGCCGTTGAAGGACGAAAAGATGTTCTCCAGGTACTTGATGATTACCGCGCCCAACACCGGGCCGATCAGCGTGCCCACTCCGCCCAGGATCGTCATCAGCACGACCTCGCCCGACGCCGTCCACTGCATGCGCTCGGCGCCCGCCAGCGGGTCGGTGATGGCCAGCAGCCCGCCGGCCAGGCCGGCAAAACAACCGGAGATTACAAACGCCGTCAGTGCATAAGGTCGGGTGTGAACGCCGGTGTACTTGAGCCGGCTCTGGTTCGACTTGATAGCCTTGAGCATCAGGCCGAATGGCGAACGCATGATGCGCATGGCGATGTAGAAACTCACGATCAGCACGACGGCGCAAAAATAGAAGCCACCGTAGCCTTGCATCGGGATCCCGAACAGGTTGCTGTCGGGGATCCCCGGGGCAGGCTCGAAGAACAGGCGATCCAGCACCCGGGCGTCGCCACGCTCCAGCTTCAGGCCGGTCTCGCCGTTGGTGATGGGCGTCAGCACCGAATAGGCCAGGTTATAGGACATTTGGGCGAACGCCAAAGTCAGAATCGAAAAGTAGATACCGGAGCGGCGCAGGCTGATGTACCCGATGACCAGCGCGAAAATACCCGCCAAAAGCATGCTGAACAACAGGGCCGCCAACACGTTCATGGTCAGCAGCTTGAAACTCCAGACTGCGGTGTAAGACCCGACCCCCAGGAACGCTGCGTGGCCGAAGGACAGGTAACCAGTGAGCCCGAACAGGATATTGAAGCCGATCGCAAAAATGCCGTAGATGGCGAACTTCTGCATCAGGTCCGGGTAGGCCGCCCCGACAGGCTTGAGCCAGATCGGCATGGCCAGTACTGCGATAGTGAAGGCCAGCAAAAGAACGCGGTCGTTCTTGCGCGAAGAGAGGTACGTCGTGCTTGTCATGTATCAGTCTTCCATCACGCCCTTGCGGCCGAACAATCCGCGCGGCAGCACCAGCAGGACCACCACCGCCACCAGATAAATGATGACCTGATCGATGCCGGGAAGGACGCCCTTGACCTCGTTCATGGACGCAAAGGACTGCAGGATACCGAGCAGGAAACCGGCTGCCACCGCCCCGATCAGGGAGCCCATGCCACCGACCACCACCACCACGAAGGACAACACCAGGAAGTCCATGCCCATGTGGTAGTCCGGCGGCAGGATGGGCGTGTACATGGCTCCGGCAAGCCCGGCCACGACCACGGCAATGCCAAACACGATAGTGAAGCGCCGCTGGATGTCGATGCCCAGCAAGCCCACGGTTTCCCGGTCGCGCATGCCGGCGCGCACCACCATGCCGAAGGTGGTGAATTGAAGAAATGCGAAAACCGCGGTCACCAGGAAAGCCGAGAAGCTGAAATACACCAGCCGCCACCAGGGATAGACCACGGCATCGCCCAGACCCAGCCAGGCGCCGATGTTGGCGCTGCCGGAAACGATTTCCGGTGCCGGTTGGGGAATCGGATTGGCCCCGAATGCCGCCTTGATGAGCTCCTGCAACACGATCGCCAGGCCGAAGGTCACGAGAATCTGATCGGCATGCGGGCGACGGTAGAAATGCCGGATCAGTCCGCGTTCGAGCAGCACCCCCAGCAGCAGCATGAGCGGAATTGCCAGCAGGATCGACAGCGGCACCGCGTAGTCAATCAGTTTGAGGCCCGCATCGCCAAACCAGATCTTCAGGTAGGGGACATCGGTGTAGCTATCGAAGAACGTGACGCTGGGGTCCTTCACGTGTTTGGACAGCGTAAGAATCTTCTGCATGCCGACGGCGCAGAACGCGCCCAGCATGAACAGCGCGCCATGCGCGAAATTCACCACGCCCAGGGTGCCGAAAATCAGCGTCAGGCCGAGCGCGATCAGCGCATAGGCGCCGCCTTTGTCCAGGCCGTTGAGCAGTTGAAGGACGAAGGCATCCATGGTGTTCCGGGTTGGCGGCGCTCATGCCACGGTATAGGGGCCTAGCGCGCCCCCGCCCATGGACGCGTCGTACTCCACGTCGGCCCGCGGCACCACCTTTACGATGTCCAGCAGGTCGAACTTGTTGCTCGGCTTTTCCTTGCCGCGCACCACCAGGCAGCTCTTCATGCACTGGTGGTCACCGGCGCGGTACTCGGTGGCGCCGTTGCCCATGCCGTCAAACTTGAAGCCTTCGAGCTTCTTGATCACCTGCTCGGGGTAGAAGGTACCGGCCATCTCGCAGGCGTTGGCGTACAGCAGCGTCTGCACATAGCAGGTGTGCGCGGCTTGGGACGGCGGCTGGCCGTACACTTGGCCGAACGATTTGGCAAACGCCTTGGTGGCTTCGTCGGGCAGCTTCCAGTCCCAGTTCGCGGTGCCGAAAATGCCCTTGATCGCGTCGCCTGCCCCCTGCGCCATCAGCTCCGAGAACAAGGGCACCACGATCTCGAACTTCTTGCCGTTGGCTATCTTGTCGCGCAGGCCGAACTGCACCGCCTGGGTCAGCGAGTTGATCATGTCCTTGCCGTAGTGGTTCAGGATCAACACGTCGGCGCCGGAGTTCAGCACCGGTGTGATGTATTGCGAGAAGTCGCCCAGACCCAATGGGGTACGCACCGCCGCGACAGTCTTCCAGCCCAGCGCTTCGGTCGAGTTCTTCATCGACTCTTCCTGCGTCCAGCCCCAGGTGTAGTCCGCTGTCAGGTGGTAGGCCTTGCGCTGTTTGCCGTATTCGGCGCCCAGGATCGGTCCCAGCGCCTTGCCCGACATGTAGGCATTGAAAAAATGCCGGAAGCCGAAACGGCGCCGGTCCTTCATCGTGGTGTCGTTGGAGTGTGACAAGCCGACCATGTAAATCACGCCCATCTCCTGTGCCAGCGACTGCTGCGCCACCGCCACGGCGGAGGACGAGCAGCCGGAGTACATGATGATTCCGTCTTTCTCGATCATGCGTTTGGCCGTTGCGCGCGCTGCGTCGGCCTTGGTCTGCGTGTCGCCACTGACGTATTCCACCTTCTTGCCCAGCACGCCGTTGCCTTTGAGTGCGCTTGGTTTCAGGGTCTTTACCATGCCGCCGTCACCTTCGCCATTCAGGTGCTTGACGGCCAACTGGAAGGCGCGCAGCTCATCCGCGCCCTCGTCGGCGTAGGCCCCGGTCTGCGGAACCGTGAAGCCGAACTTGACCGTGCTGCTCTTGCTGGGGTCGTTGCGGAAGTCTGCCGCCCACGCGTTGCGCACAAAGAAGAAAGGCGCGGCCACGCTGGCGCTGAATGCGGCAATGCCCTTGAGTGCGGTGCGTCGAACATCGTTTGTCATGTTGCTTTCTCCGTCGGTTGGGTTATCGATCCGATTGCCGGTGGTCGCGACGCGGCCTCATTGGCGATCTTTGAGAAGATTAGGCTTTCAAAGTCAAGAATACAACAAGTAATTGACTTTAAATATAATTCTTGTCAATATCAGATATGACATCAGAGTCAATCTGTCAACAATTGACCTTGCAACGCAGCAAAGCAAAGGTTTTTACGGAGGTTGAATTTGGCACGCAATCTTGCCGGCTCCAAAATGCGCGAGCGCCGCAAGTCGCTTGGCATCACCCAGGTCAGCCTGGCCGGCAGGCTGGGTATATCCGCCTCCTATCTGAATCTGATTGAGGCCAACCGGCGCAATATCGGCGGCGCCCTGCTCAAGCGGATTGCCGACGAGCTGGGTGTGCCGATCGACCAGTTCGATGGCACGGCGCAACGCCGGCTGGTCGAAGACCTGGGCCTTATCTCGGCCGACTCCATCGTGGCGCCGCTGGCTCTGGAGCCGGCATCCGCCGCCGCACTGGTGTCGTCGCCACATGCCGGCTGGGCGCGTGCGCTGGTCAGCCTGCACCGCGCCTATCTCGATCGCAACGCGGCTTTCAATGCGATGTCGGACCGTCTCAACCACGACCCGGTGCTGGGTGAAACCGTTCACAACATGCTGACCCACGTGACCGCCATCCGGTCCGCGTCGGAGATCCTGGAAAGCGACGGCGGCATGGACTCCCGGCAACGCCAGCGTTTCGTGGACATCATCGCCCACGACAGTCGCAGGCTGTCGGACGTATCGCGCAAAGTTGCCGGGCTTTTCACCAGATCGCAAACCGTGAGTTGGCCGATAAGCCCGACCGAGGAAATCGACGACTTTCTGGCTGAGCACGACAACCATTTCCCGCGCCTCGAACAAGCCGCTGCGGATTTGCGCAAGGCGGCCGGCCTGGATGGCGAACATGCGGACGCGGCACTGACTCGCTACCTGGCGCACGTGCACGGCCTTGCATCAGCGCAGCCGGTACGGACCTTCAGGCTTGCGCAACGCGCGGCAGAGCTGGGTGCGCGCGACGCCATTGCCGCGGAAATCGGCGCATCGCCATCCCTGGCTGTTTCAGCCGCAAAAGCGCGGGTTGAACGCGTATTGGCCTCGTATGTCGCAGGCGCGATGCTGATGCCGTATGCGGATTTCCATGCTGCGGCAGTCGCGACGCGTTACGACATCGACCGCCTCTGCGACACCTTCCACGCCAGCTTCGAGCAGGTATGCCACCGCTTGGTGACGCTGCGCCGGCCGGGCGCCGAAGGCGTACGCTTCGGTTTCATGCGCTCGGACCCCGCGGGGTACGCCGGCAAGCGGTTTGCGCTGCCGCAATGGCCCCAGCCACGGTATGGTCCGGCCTGCCCCTTGTGGGCGGTGTATGCGGCATTCCAAACGCCCGGCGGCACGGTCCGGCAACTGGCCGAGTTTCCGGGCGGTGAGCGTTACCTGCTGGTCGCCCGCGCGATCGAGAAGCAACGCGCCGCGTACGGCATGCCGCGCCACTTCATGTCCGTCATGCTGGTGTGCGAGGCCATGTATGCCGATCAACTGGTGTACGGCGATGGGCTGGACTTTTCTTCCGGCGCGCCCTCGACTCCGGTGGGGCCGGGATGTCGGGTCTGCACGCGCCAGGATTGCAACTACCGGCAGCAGGACGCCGTCGTCGGCGTGTTCGCCCGCCCGGCCGGCTCATAGGGTAAGCCTGTCGCCGCTTCGGGCCGCGGAGCGCTAGACTGGCTGTTGCTGCAGTAGCCGCAGGGCGGATGGCGCGGGCTCAATTACCAGGAGACGGCATGGGTGTGCGGGTACTGATCGTGGAAGACGAAGCCAACATCGTGGAGTCGCTGAGTTTCATCTTGCGCCGCGAAGGCCACGAGGTGAGCAGTGTTGCCGACGGCGACGCTGCCTTGGCACGCTTGCGCGGCAACCATCCACCGGCTCTCGTGATTCTGGATGTG
>JANLPN010000057.1:0-1898 GCA_031367285.1 Betaproteobacteria bacterium
GCGCAAACCGCGCCGCCTTAATGTCCTCTCGCGCCGGCATGCGCGCTATATCGGGATGCGCACTGCCGATTTCGGAAAAGCTTAAAGCCTTGGTCAGATTGACAGGCAGCAAAGCCTTGCTGGAGACGGGTTGGACCATCAACTCGTAGGCATACAGCCCCAGGCTAGGCGAAACTGAGCGCATCACGCGGTCAAGCGCGTAGAGCGCACCAGCTCGCCAGCCGAAGGCCTTGAAGGGCCCCATCAGCCAGTCCCGCATACACCACCGTTCGTGCCGACACGTACGCTGCGACTGTGGCAATGAACCTGTAGCGCTCTACAAGTGCTAAGGTGGACCCGGACGGAGTCCGACAGTGCCGCTGGCGGACGGCCGCGCCAGCATGAACCAACCGACCTACAGCGTGCACGACAATTCAGCCTGAAACTGCAGCGTGCCGTCATTGCTTGTCCACCCACTGTGTGGCGAGCATCTTCCGATCAATCTTACCATTCGGATTGCGCGGCAACGGCCCAACCACACCCTGGACTCCGGCCGGCACCATGTAGGCCGGCATGCGCTGGCGGCATTCGACCAGCAGGCTATTTACGTCCACATCGGCGGAGCCGTCGGGCGCCGTTGCAATTACCTGGATCGCTTGGCCTATCCTGTCATTGTCGACACCAAATGCCACGCATTCGCCGACCAACTGCGTGGCGTAAAGAATTTCCTCGACCTCAGTAGGGCTGACCCGGTAGCCTGAAGTCTTCATCATCTCGTCGCGTCGGCCGATGAAGTAAAGAAAGCCCTCGCTATCCCTGCGCACGGTGTCGCCGGAATAGACCGCAAACTCTGGCAATTGCAGCCCCGCCTCGCGACCACCCACCCCCACCGGCAGCGGCTTGTAGCGCTCCGCCGTCTTTTCGGCATCACCCCAATAGCCTTGCCCCACTAGGGCGCCGCGGTGGACCAGTTCGCCCGGTTCGTCTGCACCACACTCAGTGCCATCTGGCCTCAACACCAGGATCTCGGCATTGGGAACCGCCATGCCAATCGAATCAGGTCGGCGCTCCACCTCTTCGGGTGGCAAGTAGGTTGACCGGAAAGCCTCGGTCAGCCCGTACATCAAGAAGGGTTTCGCCCGAGGCACGCGCTGACGCATCAGCTTGAGAGTCTCAAGTGGCATGTGTCCGCCGGTATTGGCAAAGTAGCGCAGGTGCTCGCCAACACCAGCCGGCCATTCCAGTTGCGAGAGCTGAATGTAGAGCGGAGGCACGGCCGTCAGGCCAGTGACCTTTTCGCGCGCCAGCGCCTTGAGAACATCGCGGGGAAGCAGATAGTTCAGCAACACCACCCGCGCACCAACATGGAAAGCCGTGGTGAGCTGGCTGAAGCCAGCATCGAAGGACAACGGCAATGCCGCCAACAAGGTATCGCCAGGCCGGTTGTCGAGGTAGGACGCCACGCTCTTGGCACCCATCACCATGTTGCGATGGGACAGCACAACACCCTTGGGGCGCCCGGTGCTGCCAGAAGTGTAGAGGATGGCCGCCATGTCGGTGTCGATGACGCGATGCCCGATTCGGCGCGGTGCACTCAGCAACTCGGCCCAAGACAGCCGGGCCACGCCTGCCGGCCATGCTGAGCGGCAATCGGTACTGCCAGCGCCGGCCAGATCATCGGTGAGCACCACACAGCGCAGTCCGGTACAGGCCCGCAGGACACTGTCCAACAGCGACAGCCGCTCTGGCGAAGTTACCAGCACCCGCACATCGCAATCGCGCATGACGTAGCCAACTTGTTCGGGCTTGAGCAAGGGGTTGATCGGCACAAAAACCCCTCCGGCCGCTGGTGCGCCGAAACTGGCGATCACCGTCTCGAAGCGCTTTTCGAGGTAGATCGCGACCCGTTCGCCCCGGAC
>JANLPN010000119.1:0-5190 GCA_031367285.1 Betaproteobacteria bacterium
CGGGCCAGGGCCACATAACCGCGGCTGACCTGGGCCGCCAGCGCCGTGCCGGCCGCCGCCATATCGGCCTGCGCGGCGCGTGCCTGACCGAGCGCGGAAGCCAGCTCCGTGGCATGCCCGCCCAGGAAGTCGGGCGACCAGTTGAAGTTGCCCTGCAGCGTGGCGTTGTCACGGATATTGCCCGCAATAGGCTTCGGTACCAGGCCGTTCTCGGTATAACGCTGGCGCGTGACTTCGGCGCCCAGCGAGGCCTGCGGGCGAGCGCTGGCACGGCTGATCTCGGCCAGCGCACCCGCACGCTCCAGCCGGGCACGCGCCACGGCCAGGCCGGGGCTGCCCTGCAGCGCGCTGTCCACCAGCTGGTCCAGCCGCAGGTCACCCAGCGTGGTCCACCAGCGCGCACCCGGCGGCATCGAACCGGCATCACCCAGCCCCACGGCGGCCGGCGTGGTGCTGGCAAGCGCGGCGTGGTCCGGGCCGGGGTTGGCACAGGCGGCCAGCAGCGCGGCGGCCGCCACCGCCAACAGGCCGGCCAGCCGCGCCAAGGCAGAAAGAACCGGTCGGGATTCAGGTTTCATTGCTGTAGTGCCTGGGTTATCAAATTTTTTCGGAAGGCGTCTTGCGCAGGGCTTCGCCGTTGACCAGCATGCGGTTCAGAAACTGCAGCAGTTGTTGCCACTCGCCCTCGCTGAAGCCGCGCAAATGGCCGTTTAGCACGCCGGCCAGCAGCGTGGGCACCTTGCGCGCCACTTCGCGGCCATCGTCGGTCAACACGATGCGTACCACGCGCCGGTCTTCGGTCGAGCGTTCGCGCCGTACCAGGCCCTTGGCCTCCAGCCGGTCCAGTGAACGCGTCATGGCGCCGGGGTCGATGTCAAGCTCGCGCGCCAGGCAGGCCACCGTATCGCCCTCCTGCATGACCAGTTTGAACAGCGGCAGCCACTGTACGTAGGTCAGGTCGTGGGCCGACAGCTGCTCGTCCACCTGCGCCAGCACGGAGCTCATGACCTTGCGCATCAGGTAACCCACGCTCTGGTCCGGCCGGTGTTGCCCGGGCACGTAAAAGGTGGGGATTTCCGGCAATACCGGTGCCTCGGAGACAGGACTATTCATGCACCGAGATTTTACGTGCCTAGACAATGATTGTCTTGACATCTATTGCATAGCCAACGTATGCAACAGGGTTTTTTGGAGCGGCACGGCGGTGCCAGAAAGCTCCTGCCCCGGCCTCAGGGCAACTGCCCTAGGTCGGGCCATGGAGGAAAATCAGGGCCGCGCTTCCAGCACCAGGTTGAACGGCGTCTGGGTGGCGCGGCGAAAGCGCGTGAAGCCGCCGGTCTGCACCACCTCACGCAGTCTGGCCTCGCCCGCCTGCGCGCCCAGCGCCCGGCCGACTGCCTGGGCACGCGAGGCCGGCGTGCAGATCAGCGTGGACGCCGAATAAAACACGCGCCCGACCGGATTGAGGTTGTCCTCCAGCTTGTCGTTGGCAAACGGCTCCACGATCATCCAGCTACCGTCGGGCTTGAGGGCTTGCAAAACATGCGCCGAGGCACCGGCCGGGTCGCCCATGTCGTGCAGGCAGTCGAACATGGCCACCAGGTCATAACCGGTTCCCGGAAACTCCTGTGCCGTAGCGATCTCGAAACGTACACGCTCGGCTACACCGGCGCTTTGCGCGGCCTCACGCGCCCATTCCAGCGAGGCGCCGTGGTAGTCAAAGCCCACAAACTCCGACTGTGGGTAGGCCTGCGCCATGAGTATGGTCGAGGCGCCCAGGCCACAGCCGACATCGGCCACCCGGGCACCGCTTTTCAGCTTGGCCTCCACGCCGTCCAAGGCCGGAATCCAGCTCGTTACCAGGTTGGCTGCATAACCGGGGCGAAAGAATTTTTCGGTGCCCAGGAACAACCAGTCGTGGTGTTGGTGCCAGCCAAACCCCAGGCCGGTGCGAAACACCTGGGCGATCTTGTCGGTGGAGCGCTGCGCCCCCAGCGTGAGCTGGAACGCGCCTGGAATGTAGGCCGGGCTGCCCTCGTTGGCAAGCGCGAACGCCTGCTCCTCGCTCAGGCTGAATTGCTGCGTGACTGGGTCGTACTGGGCGTATCCGGATGCAGCCTGCGCGGCCAGCCACTCGGCCACGTAACGCGCGTCGGTTTCGGTGGCGGCGGCCAATTCCTCGGCACGCATGGGCCGTACCGCGAGTGCCTTGTACAGCCCGAGCTTTTCGCCCAGCACCACGGTGCCGGCGTGCATTGCGGCTCCGAGGTCACCGACGAATTTGCCCATGAAGGCGTCCAGCTTTTGTGTGTCGATTGCCATGGTGATCTCCTCGCGGTGGTACGCGCGTTGTTGCTGTGTCTATGAGGCGATGTCCTCGTGCAGGCACAGGATGTTGCCCTCCGGGTCCAGGAACCAGGCCGCTTTCTCGGAGCCCAGTACACACACGTGTTCAACCGTCTGCAGGCCAGGAAGGTCGTAGTCCGCGAACACCACGCCGCGCGCCTCCAGCGCATGGATGGCGGTGTGGATATCCTCGACCTTGAAGCTCAGGGCCGTGTGTTCGGCCCGCGTACCCCCTGGCCGCGGGAACAGCGCGATCTCGGTGCCGCCGCAGTGGTAGACGAACTTGCCGTCCGGCTTGGCGCCCAGCGGCGCCAGCGCCAGCTGCTGTTCATAAAAGCCGCGTGCACGCGCCATGTCCTTGACCGGCAACATGACCGTGACCTGGTTGCTGTGCAGTTCCATGGTGCCAAGCTCCTTGCAGGGTTGTTGTGCACGCTGGCGGCATTGCCACCAGACGCCTATAGTGTTCACCTGCCACTGCCAATCGGGAAATACGCAGGATTGCGAATGGCTTGCGAGGGAGCGCTTATGGACACCATGCGTGCTTTGAGAATGCGGGACTACCGCAATGGCCTGAACCTGCTGTCCAGCATGAGCGGCGCCACCGGGGATGTGGGCGTTTTTGCGCGTGCCGGTGTCACGGAACTGGCCCGTCTGGTGGCCTCCGAAATTACCACGCTGTCGATCTGCGACCCGGTGCGCCATACACGCCGCGTGGTAGGCAACCCGCGCGAAGCCATCTCGGCCGCCGACCGTGCGTGTTTTGACCGCTACTTCAGCACACACCCGCTGGTGCGCTACCACTTCGACCATCCGCAAGGCGGCGTGCGGCGCATCAGCGACTCCCTGGGCACGCCTGAATTTCGCGCCGGCGGGCTCTACAACGAGTACTACCGGAGCATCGGCATGGACCACGCCATTGCGATGCCGCTGTTCGTCGACCGGGGCCTGCTGGTGAGTTTCGTGCTCAACCGCAAGGGGCGCGATTTCAGCGACCGCGAATGTGCCCTGCTCGACCTGGTGCGTGGGCCGCTGTCGGCGTTTTACCGCCACGCGCAGGCGCATACACGCGAGCAGCACGGCTTTGCGGCGCTGCCCGTCACGGCACGCGAACGCGAGGTATTGACCTGGCTGGCGGCCGGCAAGACTGACCGCGAAATAGCCGAGATCCTGAGCGCCAATCCGCGCACGGTGCAAAAGCACCTGCAGCACATCTATGAAAAACTTGGTGTGGAAACACGCACCGCGGCCGTTATGCGCGCCATGGAACTGAGTCTGCGTCTGGCGGCCGTTGCCGCGGAAGATTGATCACACGCGACATGCTGAATTCCGCCCCGCGGTTTCCGTGTGATGATCCGGGCTGCTTGTTGAATTGGAAACTCCATGGCTTCATCGGTTGATAACGTCAGCATGGCGCTGTTCTGCGACTTCGAGAACGTGGCGCTGGGCGTGCGCGACACCCAGCACGACAAATTCGACATCAAACCCATCCTGGAGCGGCTGCTGCTCAAAGGCAACATCGTCGTCAAGAAGGCCTACTGCGACTGGGACCGCTACAAGGGTTTCAAGGCCACCATGCACGAGGCCAATTTCGAGCTGATCGAGATTCCCCATGTACGCCAGTCGGGCAAGAATTCGGCCGACATCCGCATGGTGGTCGATGCGCTCGACCTGTGTTACACCAAGTCGCACGTCAACACCTTCGTGATCATCAGCGGCGACTCCGACTTCTCGCCGCTGGTGTCCAAGCTGCGTGAAAATGCCAAGCAAGTGATCGGCGTGGGCGTGCGGCAATCCACCTCCGACCTGCTGATCGCCAATTGCGACGAGTTCATCTTCTACGACGACCTGGTGCGTGAGACCCATCGCGCTTCAGTGCGGCGCGAAGCCCCGGAAGCCCACGCCGCGCCCCGGCGCTCGCCCGATGAGGAGCGGCGCCGCAAGGACGAACTGGAGGCACGCCGCAGCCAGGGCATAGACATGGCGGTGCAGACCTTCGATGCGCTGGTATCCGAGCGCGGCGACAGCGGCAAGATCTGGGCTTCGGTGCTGAAGGAAGCCATCAAACGCCGCAAGCCCGACTTCAGCGAATCCAACTACGGCTTTCGCGCCTTTGGCAACCTGCTGGAGGAAGCGCAGGCACGTGGCCTGCTGCAGTTTGGCCGCGACGAAAAATCGGGCGCTTATGTCTACCGCGGCGGGGCGTCCCTGACCCGCACTGAGCCGCAGGTGGAGCGGCCGCCCGTGTTGGATGCCGGCCAGGAGCCCGCCAACGCCGAAGAGACCGGCGAGCGGCGCGAGCCGCGCCGCAGAAGCCGCGGCGGCCGCAAGCCGGCTGTGGCACAAACCACGCCGGCCCTGTTTCAGCCGGATATGCCGCAGGAAAACCCTGCCATGCACGAAATGCAGCCGGCACCTGATGCGTACCTGCAAACCAGCGTTGATGCGCCGGCCGCCTCAACACCCCGCAAGTCCGCAACCCGCAGCCGCCGCCCACGCAAGCCTGCGCCCCAGTCGGATAACAGCTGAGGCGGTCAGCGGCTTACGGCGGTAGCTCGACTAGCCGGCGGCAACTATCAATGCCAGGGCCGCGCTGACAGGCTGCGCGGCTAGCGGCCGCACCAGGCGGGCGGCTTCCTTGCCATCACGCAGGAAGACCAGGGTTGGCCATAGGGTCACCCCGAACGAGCGCCCCAGCCGCCGCCCGCTGCCGTCTTCGACCTTGAGGTGGCGAACGTCCGCGTGTCGCGCAAACGCAGCCCGGATTGCCGGCTGCGCTGCCTTGCAGTGGCCACACCACGACGTGCCGAATTCAATCACCGCGGCGCCGGCCCATGCGTCTAC
>JANLPN010000164.1:0-1642 GCA_031367285.1 Betaproteobacteria bacterium
CAACGGCGTGTCGGTGTTGCCGTCACGCAGCACCAGTTGCGGCGGCTGCGCGCCATCAACAATACAAATCTCGGGCATAGAGGTGTTCTCGGTGTGGGGCCGGCACAAGTTTCGCCGCCCTGCGCCGTCGGAGCAAACGAAGAATCCGGCGCTACAGGATTAGGGCCTCTAATGGCTGGACAATTGGGACCGCACTGAACACGCCTCCAATGGCCTCCACCCTGACTCCCAAGCCCAAGCCCGAAATTCAGCCCAAATACGCGGCCATCGCTTCGGAGCTGGCCCAGGCCATCATCACGGGCCAGCTGGCGCCCGGCGAGAAACTGCCTCCGCACCGTGTGCTGGCCAAACGCCTGGGCGTGACCACCGGCACCATCAGCCGGGCCTACGCCAATCTCGAGCAGCAGGCGCTTGCGTTGGCCCGGGTGGGTGACGGCACTTACGTGCGCAACCTCGAAACCGTGTCCGGCGCCACGACGCACCTGCTTTCCGCGGCACCCATCGACATGGCGCACAACATCGCCATTGCCACCGACGAAGCCGCGGCCCTGCTGCGCGCCATGGCCACGCTGGGGCAGTCGCGTGCCGCGACCGACGAAGTGCTCAAGTACCAGCCCGAAGCCGGCCTGCAGCGCCACCGCATGGCCGGGGCGGCCTGGCTGCGCCGCTTTGGCTGCGCCGGCGCATGGAACCGCGTCATGGTGACACATGGCGCGCAGCACGCCCTGGCCGCCGTATTGCGCACGGTGGCCCGGCCCGGCGACATCGTGCTGACCGAGTCGCTCAGTTACCCTGGCCTGCTGGCGCTGGCGCGCTCCATGCGGTTGCAGGTGATAGGCCTGGAGATGGATGAACAAGGCCTGCTGCCGGATGCGCTGGAGCGTGCCACCAAGACCTTCAACAGCCGCATGCTGTTTTGCACCCCTACGCTGCACAACCCCATGGCCTGCAGCATGTCTATGGAGCGGCGCGAGACCATCGCCAGCGTGGTGCGGCGGCGCAAGCTGCTGCTGATGGAAGACGCGGTACACGCGGCAGCGTTGGCCCAGCCCTTGCCGGCGCTCAGCACGCTGGTGCCGGACCAGTCTTTTCTGATGTCGAGTTTCAGCAAGGTCATGGCGCCGGGCTTGCGCGTGGGTTACCTGGAGGCGGCGCCGCAGTGGCTGGACAAGGTGGCGGCGAGCATCCGCGCCGACTGCTGGATGGTGGCGCCGCTGATGCCCGAGATTGCCACGTTATGGTTGGAGAGCGGCGAGGCCGAGCAGCTGATAACACTGCAGCGCCAGGCCATCGCTGAACGGCTGGCCGTAGCGCGCCGCGGCCTGGCCGGCCTGGATGTTCGCTGGGCCGACGATTACCCGCACGTATTGCTGCCACTGCCCGAACCCTGGCGCGCCGGGCAATACGCCGCCACCCTGCGCCAGGCCGGGGTGCTGGTGCGCACCATGGACCACTTTGCGGCAGGGCGCACACCGGCTCCGCAGGCGGTACGCATCAGCCTCAACACACCGGCATCGCTGGAGCAGGTACGCAGCGGGCTCCGGCAAATTGTGGCGGTGTTGCAGCAGCCAGGTTTGGCGGTGCAGGGCCCATGACCCGCTGCATCACTGCATTGATGGCGAGAAAACGCTGCGCAGACGGG
>JANLPN010000189.1:0-2129 GCA_031367285.1 Betaproteobacteria bacterium
GGAGACCGCTTTGCCGATCAAGTTTGCGCAGACCATCGTGGAAGCACTGGGCCGCGAGCCGGCGCGTCCGGCCAAATTCGAGGGCATCGAGGCAAGACCGAAACGCGTGCTGGTGCTGCCCGCGCAGGTCGATGCCGTCAAGGCCTATATCGCCGCGAATTGCCGTCCGTCGATTGCTTAGTGCCTTGCGACGAAACGACGTCACCGGTTTTCCCCGCGATTGCACCACCTCACAATGAATACCCCCCGACCCGCCCTGAAACCACTGGACGAAGCCCTGTCGGATCTGCTCGCTTTTGCACAACCCCTGGTGGGCGTCGAGCAGGTGTCCACCTTCGATGCCGACACACGTGTGCTGGCGCAGGACGTAGTCTCCGCGCTGCAGGTACCGCCGCAGGACAATAGTTCCATGGACGGATACGCCGTCCGCTGCGCCGACCTGCTGCAACCCGGGGCCGTGCTGACCGTGACGCAGCGTATTCCCGCCGGCTCAAGCGGTTCCGAGTTGCACGCCGGCGAAGCAGCCCGCATTTTTACCGGTGCGCCGATTCCCCCCGGCGCCGATGCGGTGGTGATGCAGGAAGACTGCGAAGTGGTGGACCCTGCCATCGAGTCGGGCGGCGCTACGGCGAAGGCCGGCAGAGTACGCGTCAATCACGTGCCGCAAACTGGCGAATGGATACGGCGTGCCGGGGAGGACGTGACGCGGGGGACGGTCGTGCTGGCGCAAGGCGAGCGTTTGACGGCGACCGGTGTGGGGCTGGCAGCCTGTGTGGGCATGCACCGCTTGAGCGTAGCGCGGCGGCCGCGTGTCGCCCTATTTTCCACCGGTGACGAACTGGTCATGCCAGGCGCCATTGCGCCGGCCGACATGAAGCCGGGCGCCATCTACAACTCCAACCGTTTTTTCCTGCGGGCCCTGCTGACGCGCCTGGGCTGCGAGGTGACCGACATGGGTGTTGTCCCCGACCAGCGCGATGCAACCGTCACTGCCTTGCGCACGGCGTCCATGGCGCACGACCTGGTTCTTACCAGCGGCGGTGTGTCGGTGGGTGAAGAAGACCATGTCAAACCGGCGGTGGCAATGCTTGGCACGCTTGACCTGTGGCAAATTGCCATCAAACCCGGCAAACCGTTTGCCTATGGGCGTGTGGGTGCGGCGCATTTCATTGGCTTGCCGGGCAATCCGGTGTCGAGTTTTGTGACCTTTGTACTGCTGGTGCGGCCATTCCTGCTCAGGCTTCAGGGAGTAACGCATATTGCCCCTCCTGCCGTGCCGGTACGCGCCGATTTCGCATGGCCAAAAGCGGACCGGCGGCAGGAGTTTCTGCGTGTGCGACGCAACGCGGCGGGTGGGCTGGATTTGTTCCCGAACCAGAGCTCGGGCGTACTCACTTCGACCGTCTGGGGTGACGGGCTGGTCGACAACCCGGCCGGCCGCGCCATCGCGCGTGGGGACGTGGTCCGGTTCCTGGCCTTCTCCGATCTGCTTTCCTGAGCTGGTTGCCATGCAACTGACCGTCAAGTACTTCGCATCCATCCGTGAGGCCATCGGGCACGGCAGCGAACAGGTCCAGACGCGTGCGGTGAATCTGCAGGGTTTGCGCGACGAACTGATCAGCCGCGGTGGCGCGTATGCCGAAAGTCTTGCCCACGGCAAGACCGTGCGCATGGCCATGGACCAGGTCATGCAGGGCGAGTCCACGCTCTTGCGGGACGGCGCCGAGATCGCCTTTTTCCCGCCGGTCACCGGCGGGTGACCAGGCCTTCAGCCCGTCTGCTGCAGCAGCAAGACCATGCGTGCGGCATGTTCTGCTGATGACACCGTCATCGGTGCGCGCAGCTCGTTGTGGATCAGACCCTGCGCGGCCAAGGCTGCCTTGATCGGCGCCGGATTGGGCTCCGCGAACACCGCCTCGATCCATGGCACCAGCGGGGCCCACAGACCGCGCGCCCGTAACAGATCGCCGGTTCGCAGCAGCCGGATAATTTCCACGAAACGTGCCGTAACCAGATGCGCGCTGGCGGCAATGGCGCCGGCACCGCCCTGGGCCACGGTTGCGAACAGCAGCAGGTCTTCACCGGCCAGCACCTGCAGTTTTCCCTGCGCAATCACTGCCAGCGTTTTG
>JANLPN010000453.1:0-4052 GCA_031367285.1 Betaproteobacteria bacterium
CCGGCAATCACGGTTCATAAGCTTCAATGAGGCCGGGGCACGAAGCCCCGGAAAACCACGCTGGCCAAGCGCCTGTACCCGTTGTGGCACTTCGCTTCAATGAGGCCGGGGCACGAAGCCCCGGAAAACAGCACACTCGCAAACGCAGTGTCGGTGCGTATTCTGGCATGGGCTTGCGAGCGCTGGGCAAGTTCGGAGACGGCTGTTGCCAAACCGCCATTCTCGAACCGTGCGTTGGACAAAATGCGCTTGATTTTTAAAGAACTTTCGGCTTCGAGCGCTGCATGGGAATGACTTCACCACCTTTGCGCTCGCACCCGACTCGGCGGACAGGCCCCGCAACATGAACAGCGCTCAAACGATCACCGGCGCGCGCTCGATGGCGGCGAATGAGCGTTTGCCGAGGCTGTGCACTTTGGGTTGCACGTTCTCGGCCGGGCCCACGTCGATGATCATGATGTGATCATCGCTCATGGACATCAGGTTGCCAAGCTGTTGCGTCAGCTCGATGTGGCGGCTGCGCGTCAAGCGGCACTGAAAAACAGAGAGCTGCTGCCACTCGCCATACCCGTGCATGAGCTTGAAAATGGCCCGCCAGCGCTTGTCGTCGGCGATGTCGTAGGTGACGATGTACAGGTGTTCGTCGATCATTGGGATACCTTCATGCTTCGCATTGCGGTATGCGCCCTTGGGAGCGGCCCGACGGTGCGCATGGCCACCCCGCTCAGCGCGTCGTGAAGTTGGGGTAGTGGTCGATCTCACCCAGCAGGTGGCGGCCCAGCAGGCGGCACTGGATCTCGATGATCTGGCGGTACTGCGCCGCATAACCGAACACCGGGTGCGTGATCTCCTGGCCCATGCGCCGCTCCAAAGCGGCGATGAAGGCACGGCGACCACGCTCGTTCAGGTTCACCGCCCCGCCTGCGCGCACAAAGTCGCCAGCGGCGATCTCGCCGTTGTTGATGACCGTCAGCACGGTCGAGTCGGCGACCAGCGGCCGAAACGGCTCCATCATGTCCAGCGCCAGCGCGGGTCGCCCATAACGCGACTGGTGAAAGAAACCGCGGTACGCATCGAACCCCACCGCCGTCAGCGTAACCGCCAGGCTGCGCGCCAGCAACGAATAGGCATAGGACAACATGGCGTTGACCGGGTCGGTGGGAGGCCGCCGGGTGCGGCGCTCAAAGTCGAAAGACCAGGCTTCGCCCGCGGGCTGGCCCTGCCCTTCGCTATGGCCCTGCGCCTCTTGCGACAGCATCTCGCGGAAATGCCGGAAGTAACGCGCCGCGGCGTTGCCTTCCACGCCGAGCAGTTGCGGCAGATCGTGGGCACGCTCGGCAGCATCAATGTCGTGTTTGAACCCCGACAGCAATTCTTCCGGTGCACTGCCGCGCTTCCAGTTGCGCCGCAACAGCGTGCGCTGGTTGCGTATCTTGGCCGCCACCAGGTCGCGCGCCAGTTGCAGACAATGCCGATCATCGAAGCTGGCACGGAATTGCGCCGTGCGCAACTCCACGTTCTTGTGCCCGAGCCCGATGGTGTGGCCGAGGAACCAGCCACCGTGCGACAACCAGGTGACCGGAATGTTGCGCGCCATCAACTCGTGTTGCGCCGGCCCGGTGAGGTAAACGCCGCCTTGCAGCACCAACTGCGACACGTCCATCAGCCGGGCACTGGCCACCTTTTCATCGTCCACCGAGACTTCCAGCACGTCGCCCTTCTTGGCCACCTTGGCGCCACGCGCCTGCACATACATCGGCAAGGCGGTGGCACCACCCACAGCCAGCGGGCGCGGCGGCGTCTGCTGGGTGCGCAGGTAGTGCACCTCATCTGGCAGGCAGATGCCGGCCAGCGAGCAGCGCGGGCACTTGGGGCTGTTCTCCAGCGGCGGCGGCATCTGCGCGCCGGTGGCGATAAGGCGCAGGCCGGCGGCGGCCTGGCGCGTGGCGGCACGCAGCTCGTCGTCGAACACCACCTTGACGCGCTCGCGCGAAGCCACGAAGTACAGCACCCCCTCCGGCGCCTCGTAGCCGTGCTCCTCCAGCAGCAGGGCCTGCACGCATAGCTGCACCCGCTCTGGCTGGTAGGCGCCGTGCTCCACGTGCGGGCGCTTGCCACGCTTGTAGTCCACCGGCACCGCGCGGCGGCCCTCGAACTCCGCCAGATCGAGCTTGGCGACAAGGCCCAGGGCGTCGGACGACAGCTCCAGCGAACGCACATGGATACGCGTGTCTTCTTCGGCCTCGGCCACCGCTGCGGTCTTGGGCGGGTTGCCACTGGCTTTGTCCACCGGTTTGTGGTTATGCCGGCCCTCCACGGTATCCGCCGAATCGGCCCACTCGCCCTGTACCCATTCCAGGTAAGCCAGGCGCGGGCAATAGACGTATTCGTTGACCATGCGGGCCGGCAGCAGGGGTGTGCCGGCGGGCAGAGGCGGGGCGTCGAGGGGGAGGGAGGATTGGGTGGCGAGCGGGCCGGCGGGTTGGCCGCCGAGCGCTTCAAAAATATCCGGTGGATGACTCATGGGCTTCTCCCCAACACCGATGCATGCCTGGTTGTGTGCGCAACAAAGACCACAATATGGCCATCAATCCGGTACAGGAGCAGGCAATGGAATTCGTCACCGTACGCGAACTGCGCGTGGATTCGGCCAAGGTGTGGGAGAAGATCGCTGCCGGCAAAGACGTCGTTATCACGCGCAACGGCAAGCCCTTTGCCATCATGACGCCGACACAGCCATCGGAGGTGGAGAGTAATCTGCGCGCGCTGCGTTCGGCACGCTTCGGCGCGGCGCTGAAGCAAATGCATCGCCATGCCACCGAAACCGGGCTGGACAAGATGACCCTGAAGGAAATCAACGCCGAGATCGCGGCCGTACGCAAGGAACGCAGCGAGCACAAAACAAGCGGTCATTGACACCAATGTGCTGGTGTCGGCGCTGATAAAGCCGTCTGGCCCGCCGGGGCAAATCATTGCCGCCATGCGACGCGGTGAATTGCTGCCCATCATCAGCCACACCGTGTTCGCCGCATATGCGCAAGTGTTGACCCGCCCACGATTCGGTTTTGCGCACGAGGATATCCGTGCCGTTCTGGGCGTAATCGAACAGATAGCGCCGATGCTGGAGCCGCCACCGATCAGCCTTGCCGGTTTGCCCGACCCGAAAGACGCGCCCTTCATCGCGCTGGCCCGGTATGCCGGCTGCCCGATCATCACGGGAAACACCAAACACTTCCTGGTGGAAGCGGGGGTTGTGGTGGTGACGCCGGCGCAGTGGGTGGCAAGCATGGGTCAACAACCTGTCTGACTGCTGGTCGGCGAAACCATTTGTGTTACGAGACGCAGACGAACAGGCCACCACCCATGTGCCGGGTGCGCCCGAGCAGCAAGGGCCCTGGCACTGCGACACAAAAGTGCAACTGAAGTCGACAAGCCAGGCCACCGCGCGGGCCGGATCGAAGCTCCAACACGTCGATGTGCTCCGGCTGGGTCAATCCGTGCCTGAGGATTTCGGCCTTGGCGTCGGCGATGAGGCCCTCGGTTGCCGTCATTCGTTTGGCGTGACGTGTGGGGTGGTAGTCGGTCACGCTCTCCCATACGCGGGCCGGGCGAAACAGCAGGTCCGTTTCGGCATCGATCACTGCCACGGCCAGCCGCAAGTGGCCCGATGCGCCTGCGCGTAAGTCGCTCAGGCCTTGCAGCGCGATGTCGAGTGCTTTGAGAGCCGCGCGCTCGCCGGGCTTCGGCTGACGGCCCTGCAGCCGGTGCGGGGCGATGACAAACAGCCGGGCTCGGCGCGCATCGATGGCAAACGCGAGGTGCGAATGGTCGGCGTCACGCGAAGATGCGCCATCGGGTTCGTGCCCCGTGAAGAACCTTGGTAACACCACGCGCCGGCCCAGCGCCTCCTGCACCCGCGCCATGGTGGCGCGGCGCAACGCACGCACGCATTCGACTGCGGTCGCCTCACCGCTGAGGCCCGCTTCAATGCCAAAGCAATAGACGCCGGTCTCGCGCTCGGCACCGGCCAGCGGACGCATCAGCCCCAGCCC
>JANLPN010000267.1:0-10451 GCA_031367285.1 Betaproteobacteria bacterium
ATTCGTCCTTGCCTGAAACCCATGCCAACAGCGGCGTGGATCAACCCACCGCCAGAGGAAAGGAAACCGACTGAAACAGCACAACCCTGCACAGTAAATTTATGAAGCAAGGTGTAGCAAAGTCATTGACACGTTCCGCGCCAGCCCCACTCCTGATCCTGCGGAAGCATCAAGTTGCTCAATCAGCCAGTCGTCAACCCAGAAGTCGGGGTCGTCCAAAAGCCAGCGTCCAAATTGCCGCGCAACGAATATCAGACCACCCACGCCATCGAGAGCCACGATCTGATCAGCGGCGATCACATCCGCCGTCCTTGAAAGGCGTGCCAGGGACAAATACAGCAACCGCCGAGCATCGAGGGCCCCGTTTACGGCAAACTCCTTCAACATTGCGCTGCGTTGATTCAGATCCCTGTGATCTTCAATTGGGGGATTGCATAGCAGAGCTCCGATGGCTTGAATCACCTGATTCTGCAGTTTCGCGCTATCGACAATTGTAGATAGCCATGGTTCGCGTTCCGCCTCGCACTGAGGGTCGTAGGAAAGACACGACACGCAAGTTTCTATGATCTTGTCTTCTAGCCCCTCCGCCCCATAGGTCTCAACTTGTTGCATTGCACGCCCATGCCCCGTACGTAGGGCGGAGGCGAACACCGGCAAAGCAAGTGGAAATATCGGATTCTCTATTTGCATCAATTGTTCAGGTACTCGCCAAATGTCCAGCAGGGAGTTGTTGCCAGCATCGTATCAAACTGGGCCACCCGGCCGAAGGACTACTTGCGCTGCATTGTTGCCATTCATCTCAACAGCCCCAAGGTCCGCTCTGGGTCGACAACGGCTTGGGGTCAGCATCGACATTCACGAATGGCAGCTAGCAGGGGGCAGGATTTGGACCCGCGAACAGTGTCTTATCGTGGAGCCAGACACCAACACGTTTGTCCAAATGCCAATTCATCTGTCAAGTCAGCCCCCAATAGGCGCCGCCGTCCAATTGCAGGTTCTGGCCAGTCATGAACCCGGACTTTGCGCCACACAGGTAAGCGCAGGCAGAGCCAAATTCGGCCGGATCGCCAAAACGCTTGGCTGGCAGGGTACTGGCAATCTGGAGACGGGCCTCGTCGCGGTCGATGGATTGTTCGCGCATCAATCGCTGTGCCATGAACTCCTGGCGTGGCGTATCGAAGCGTTCAGGCAACAAATTGTTGATGGTCACGTTGTCGATGATGGCCTCACGCGAGAGCGCTTTGGACAGCGCCGTGAGGCCTGCTCTGGCAGCAGTGGACAAACCCATCGCTGCGTGCGGCGACTTGACCATGGCCGAGGTGATATTGACGATGCGCCCGAACTTTCGCTGACGCATCCCGGGAATCACATCCCGCATCAGTAGCGCAGCAGCCAGCAGATTGCTTTCCAGCGCACCGATCCAGGTGGCATGGTCCCAGTCAGCCAGTTGTCCGGGTGGGGGCCCTGCGTTGTTGTTGACCAGAATGTCCGGGGCCGAGCAGGCGGCAAGTAGTGCAGCCCGTCCTGCCTCGGTGTTCAGGTCGGCCTGCACTGCCGTGATGCTGGCCCCAGTGTCGTGCCGCAGAGACTCTGCCGCCTGAGCCAGTCTGTCCGAATTGCGGCCGTTGATGAAGACCTCGCAGCCCTCCTGAGCCAGCGCCAGTGCGCAGGCGTAACCCAAACCTTGTGACGAGGCGCATACGACGGCTTTCCTGCCCTTAATGCCGAGATCCATGAAGTTGGCCTCCAGGTGAGTTCAGGTGGCTGGCTTCAGGTCGGCAAAACACTTGCCTTCCCGCACCAGTCTTTCCAACAAGGGCGCGGGCTGCCACCAGTAGCCATACTGGGCGTGCAGTCGCTGGATATCCGCCAGCACCTCGCCCAGCCCAATGCGGTCAGCCAGGTACATGGGGCCGCCGTGGTGGGCTGGAAAGCCGTAGCCGGTGAGGTAGGTGATGTCAATGTCGCCGGGTCGCAGCGCAATGCCCTGTTCCAGCAGTCTGGCGCCTTCATTGATCATTCCGTACAGGCAGCGTTTGACGATCTCGTCTTCTGGCAGGCTGCGCCGTGTGATGCCCATGCGCGCCGATTCTTCGGCGATGAACTGTTCGACCTCCGGATCCCGTTGTGGTGTGCGGTCACCCTTGTCGTAGCGGTACCAACCCTTGCCACTTTTCTGGCCCAAACGGCCCTGATCACACAGCTTGAGAATCAGGTCGTTCCAGCGCCGGTCCTTGGGACGGGTGGCCATTTGCGCCTTGCGCGTCTGGTAGCCCACATCATTGCCGCCCATGTCGTGCACGGCAAAGATACCCATCGCGTAGCCAAATCTTTTCAGCGCAGCGTCCACTTCATGCGGCAGGGCGCCGTCTTCCACCAAAAAATGCGCTTCACGGGTGTAGTTGCGAAACAGCGCATTGCCAATAAAACCAGGATAAACACGCGCGAGGACGGCGATTTTGCCCATCCGACGCCCAAGGTCCATGAGCGTGGCGATCACGTCTGCTGCAGTCTTGGCGCCGCGAACCACCTCAAGGAGCTTCATCACATGCGCCGGGCTGAAAAAATGGGCGCCGACCACGTCTTGCGGGCGCTGGGTCACGGCAGCGATCTGGTCCACATCGAGGCCAGAGGTGTTGGTCGCCAGGATGGCATCGGGTTTTGCCAGCGTGTCGAGCTGGCGGAAGATGTCCTGTTTCAAGCCCATGTCCTCGAACACCGCTTCAATCACCATGTCTGCGTCTGCCACATCGGCCATCAGCAGCGAACCAGTGATGAGCGCCATGCGTTGGTCCATCTGGCCTTGGGCCAATTTGTCCCGTGAGACAGAGCTGGCGTAGTTGTCCTTGATGCGTTGCAAACCGCGATCCAGGCTGTCGGAGTTCGCGTCGATCAATGTGACCGGTATCCCGATGCCGGCGAGTGCCATGGCAATGCCGCCTCCCATGGTGCCAGCGCCAACGACGGCCACGTTGCGGACGGGCCGCAAGGGCAGGTTGCCGGGGATGCCGGGCACCAGGGCGGCCTCGGCCGCAGCCCGCTTTGTATGGGTGACAGCGCGTTCGCGCTCTTCGTCGCTGACAGAGAATAAGTCGGTGGTGTTCATGGGGGTTTCGGTCAACAGATCAGGTTGCGTTGTCTTCAAGCTTCTTTGCTTTGCCGCTCACGAATTCGCGCAGGCGCTGTTCTGCCTCGGGCGGTCGGGCACGGGCAGAATTGAGTTGCTCGACGAACAAGCCATCGTCGTGCGACATGTCTTGAATGCGTGGCAGAACATTGACGATCATCCAGTTGGTCTCAACACTGTTCTTGGCGACGCGGCTGGCCAGCTCTTTTGCTTTGGCCAGGGCTTGGCCCGCTGGAACCACATAACGCAAAATGTGCTCCTGCATGCCCTCGGTGGCATTCAGCAGGCGGCCGGTGAGCATCATGTCTGTCATCACGGTGGTGCCCACCACTCGCTGGATGCGTACGGTGCCGCCGCCACCCACAAAGATTCCGCGCTGGCCTTCGGGCAGGCCAAAGAGGGCGGTTTCGTCGCCTACCCGCAGGTGTGCGGCCGTGGCCAGTTCCAGCCCGCCGCCGACCACGGCGCCATGCAAGGCGGCGATGAATGGGATGGGTGCGCGTGCGATCAGGTCGAACACCTCATGCCAGTTGTGGCGGCGGCGTTTGCGCGGGGGTTTAATTTGCCCGGTGGCACGGGCCAATGCTTCGCCGAGATCCAGGCCGGCGCAGAAATTGCTGCCATGGCCGAACAAGACCGCCACCTCGGCTTCCTCGTGAGCACGAAGAACGGCAACACGCAGCTCGTCGATCAACGGGTCATTGATCGCATTGCGCTTATCAGGCCGATTCAAGCCGATCATGGCGACGTTGCCATCAAGTTCGTAGGTGATCAAAGATTCGCTCATCGGAAATTCTCTCTATTGAAATGAAGCCGGTCAGAGGTCGAGCACGAGCTTGGCACTCTTCGCGCCTGAGCAGCAGACCATCATGCGATCATTGGCGGCCTTTTCGGCGGCACTCAGCACCAGATCGCGGTGGTCGGGCGTGCCTTCGAGCACGCGTACTTCACAGGTGCCACAAATCCCTTCCTGACAGGAAAAGAGGGGCTCGATGCCGATGTCGATCAGGCAGTCGAGAATGGTCTGGCCCGCGCGCACCTCAACACTTTTTCCGCTGCGCGCCAGCTCGACCGTGAAACCGCCACTGGTGGCGGCGGCATCCTTGGCTGCGAAATATTCCATGTGCACGCGTGATGGTGGCAACCTAGCAGTTGCCTTCTCGTAGGCGGCCAGCATGGGTAACGGGCCGCAGCAATAGATGTGGGCACCGGGTGGCAGTGACTGCGCAATGGCAGCAAGGTCAAGCATGCGGCCATCGGGTTCCTGGTCGAAGTTGAGGCTCAGTTCGACGTTGGCATCCTTGTGATAGGCCTGCAAGGGATCCAGGAAGGCTGCATTGCGGCGCGTGCGCGCGGCGTAATGGAGCTTCCACGGCGTACCCAGGACCTGACAGCGTGCGATCATGCTCATGAGGGGCGTGATGCCGATGCCGCCGGCGATGAACACATTCAGCGTAGCCGTCTCGTCCAGCGGAAAATTATTGCGAGGCAGGCCAATGGCCAGCGTTTCGCCGCAGCGCACCACTTCGTGCAGGTAGCGTGAGCCGCCGCGGCTCTGCAAGTCCTTGTTCACCCCGATCAGGTAGCGATGGCGTTCATGGGGGGCGTTGCGCAGCGAGTAGCTGCGAATCAGGCCGTTGGGAAGGTGCAGATCGACGTGGGCACCGGCCGTGAACGCGGGCAGTTCCTTGACTGGTGGCATCGGCACCAGTTCAAAGCCGAGAATACCTTCAGCTTCAAAGGTTATGGCCCGAATGCGAACCTGCAGTGTGTCTTGGGAGCTCATTCCGGCTTGAATCCTGAAGCCTTGATGATGGGCTCCCAGGTGGCGAGCTCTTCGCGCTGGAGTCGGGCCATGTCTTCGGCGTTGCGGTAATGCGGCACCACCGCCAGGCGGGTCATCAGGTAATCGCGAACCTGCGGATTGGCCAGAACCTTTTGCAGTGCTTGCTGCATGCGTGCGATGTCGGCCGGCGGTGTCCTGGCAGGCGCCCACATCGCGGTCCAGGCGTCGCCGGAGGATACCTTGTAGCCCTGTTCAGCAAATGTGGGTATGTCGGGCATCAATTCGGAGCGTTTGTCGCTGAAGATGCCGATGACGCGCAGCTTGCCGCTGCGCTGGTGTTTGATCAACTCGTCCATGAGCGAGATGCCCGCTGGGACATGGCCACCCAGCAGATCGTTGATCATCGGCGGCGTGCCCTTGTATGGGGTGACGGTCAGCTCGATACCCGCCACTTTGGCGAACTGCACGCCCAGGAAATGGTTTTGACCACCCGTGCCCGGGGTGCCGAAACTGGCTTTGTTGGGGTTGGCCTTGGCCCACTGCACGAATTCCTGCACATTGTTAACGCCCAGGTCTGCATTGACGGCCATGCCCAGGGGATAGGACACCAGCCCTGCCACCGGCGCGAAATCACGCCAGATATTCCACTTCAGTTGCGGGCCGAACACCAGCGTCTGGAAGGTTGGGGTGGCGTTGGGGGCGATCATCCAGGTCAGCCCATCGGGTGCGGCGGTCATCAATGCATCGGCTGCCAGCCGGCCTCCCACGCCAACCCGGCTGTCGATGATGACGGGTTGCCCCAACTGCTCGCGCAGTTTTTCAGCGATGTAGCGCGCAATGGAATCTGTGCCGCCACCCGGTGGCAGCCCGACCAGAATCCGGATGGTCGGCTTGTCGCTGACTTGCGCGCGCAACAAGGGGCTGGACAGCAGGGCGCTGGCAACAAGCAGCCATTCGCGGCGGGTGGATGTCATGGCGGGCCTCAAGCGTCGGCCAGTTCGCGCCAGTCGCTGCCAGCAGGCAAGACGCCGCCCACGGACTTGATCTTGCGGTAGTCCAGATCCGGATGATGCGCCAGCGTGGGCGCCTTGCCATCCATGAATTCATGGGCCGCTTTGAGCAGCATCTGGCGCACGCGAAGCACGGCGCCGTCCGCGGAGCACAGCTGTTCGTCCGTGCGGTCCGCAATGGGGCCCTGGCTCAGGAACATGGCGAAGTCTTCCGTGCCCAGGTGCTGCGGGAACCCAGTCTTGTGGCCGCGCTTCATGATGTCGCGGTTCTGGCCCCAGTTGTCCTTGGGGTCGCCGGGCGGCAGGGGCGGGAAGTTCCACACATCGGGCGAGGCCGACATGACGGTCATGCCCAGCGGGCGGTGCGGGTTGAAATGCACAAACCAGGCCCGGTGCGTCACGTCGTCTACCGGCGTCGAGAAGAACACCGTGGTGGGACCTTGCGCGTCGGGTGGACAAATGATGCCGTACCAGGGCATCACAAAATTGTTGACGCGGGCATAGACTTTGTCGTCCGGCAGGGTGCGCAGGGCCGCGTAACGATAACCATAAGGGCGTTCTTCAAATTCCAGTTTGGGCGCCAGCGCCTTGGTCATCAGCAGGCGTTCATTGCCGCCGCCTGCCGTGAGTTGGGTGGTGGATTCGTGCAATACGCCGACATGGGATGAGTCCATCGAAGCCTCGACGCCCTGGACCCAATTGGTAGGCACTTCAACGCTGGTGACAGAGCGCTGGTTCTGCGGCAAATCCATGAACGGCAGGTCAGGGAAGGGCGGTGGCGAACTCCCTTGGCCCAACCACACCCAGACGATGCCGCCCCGGTCCTCAGCCGAGTAACGGTTCACGCGCACATGCTCGCAGAACTTCGCTTGGTCGCCTGCATGATTGGGCGCCTCCACCACTTCGCCCTTGACGTTGAATTTCCAGCCGTGGTAGATGCAACGCAGGCCGTTGTCTTCGTTGCGGGCCAGTGCCAGCGAAGCCTTGCGGTGTGGACACTGCTCATCGAGCACGCCGACACTGCCGTCTGTGGCACGGAAGGCCACATAATTCTTGCCCAACAACCGGATGCGCACCGGCGCACCGTCTGCAACGAGTTTGATGGCAGGCACGGCTGGCAGCCAATAGTGCTGGCGAATCATGGCCCCCATGGGCGCACCATTTTCAACGCGGGTCAACAGATCATTGTCTTCTTTGCTCATCGGCATGGAAGTCTCCTGAGTGGGGGGAATAAGCCTGCGCGATTTCAGCCGTCTTCGTCCTTGCGGAAAGCACGCGGATACAGGCGGCGGCAATTGCACTCGAAAATGTCCTTGCGCTGCGCTTCAGTAAGCCACTCGATGCTTTCGATCACTGGCTTCATGTCGTCGTAGTCGCGCCCGCTGATGGGGTCACGCGAGCTGCCCGTGCCCGGCTTTTCGGTGCCGAACAGCACGTTGTCGGTGCCCGCCACTTTCAGCAGCAACTCGATCGCTTCTTTGCTGTAGTTGCACGTGTCAAAGTACAGCTTCCTGAGTTGCTCGTCAAAGGTTTCTTTGTCGCCTTTACGCACGGTCCATGAGCGAAAACGTCCCATCTGGTAAGGGATTGCGCCGCCGCCGTGGGCCACCACGATCTTCAGGTCAGGAAACGCGTCAAAGGTCCTGGCCCCGAGCAGCGAAACAACGGCAATGCTTTCTTCATTGATGAACTTCAGTGTGTACGACTCGCGCGCGCTGCAACTGCCGGCAGAGTGAATCAGTCCCGGCACATCCAACGCTGTCATGGCCTTGTACAGCGGATGCCAGTAAGGGTCACCCAGGCCGGGAGGATCGCCCAGTCCCTCGGTGGGGTCGGGGTTGATCAGGCAGCCGACGAAACCGAGCTCATTCACGCAGCGCTGGAGCTCGGGAATGGCGCGCAGTTCGAGCGGCTCGTCCATGAACTGCGGCAGGCCCGCCACGCCCCGAAAGCGGTCCGGGAACAGGGTCACAAAACGGGCGATCAGATCATTGCAATGGATGGACCACAACTCGGTGACGCGGCCGGGCTTGACTGAATGCATCTGTAGGTAGGGACGCGGCGAGATGAACTGCACGTCGGTGCCGACTTTGTCCATGCTTGTGACCAGCTCTTCAGCGACTTTGCGCACGGAAGCATCGGGGATCTTGGGCAGGGTGTTGGGATTGGCGCGGCCGCCGACCAGTTCCGCCATGAAGCGGAAGCTCTCGGGCGGCATGACAATGTGGGCGTGGGAATCTATAATCATGGGCAGATTGCGTTGGATGGGTTATTGGATGACGGCCATGATCTCAAGCTGGAGCCACATGCCGTGCTGTAGGTCGTGCACCACGATGTGACGCGCCGGGCGGTCATGGGAGTCCGGAAAGCAGGTCAGCCACTCGGTGTTGATCGCATCTCGCACCGCGTTGTCCTTGACGGTGACGCTCAGCTTGACCACGTCAGCCAGCGTTGCGCCGCCGGCCGCCAGCAGCGCACGCAAGTTCGTGAATGCGTTATGGACCTGGGCGTTCGCCTCCGGCGGCAACTGGCCTGTTATTGGGTCCTTGCCCGCGATTGCAGATGTACACAGGATATTGCCGACGCGGGCCGCCGCAGGAATCGGCGCGTTATGGGACGCACCGGGCAAATCTATGGAGCGTGGAAGGAGGTTCATGGGTCGGTCTGTTCCGTATCAAAAAAGCTCATTGGCATGCGTGCCAGAAATTCAGAAAAGCCCGTGGAGCCAGAAGGCACGTGCAACAGCATGGCCTGCGCTGCCAGTGCTTCGTCGCCCTCCTGGATAGCGCGTGCCACGCGCAAATGCTCCTGCAATGATTTGCTGATCTGCGCTTTGGTGTGGAAGTCTCTGATGCGGTAGCGCCGGATCTGGCGGCGGGCGTTGCGAATCAATTCTGCCAGGTAGGGGTTGTGGCTTCCCTGGTAGATCACCTCATGAAAGTAGTTGTTGGCGATGGCGTACTCTGCAGAACCACCCTGTACCGCCGCGTCCTGGCAGCGCTGGATCGCGTCATCCAGCCGCAGGCGCAGTTCATCGTCAACCCGGCGCGCCGCCATCTTGGCACACAGGGATTCCAGTTCACCCACAGACTCCATGATCGCCCGTACCTGGTTGATGGACAGGCGCGAGACGCTGACACCCTGGCGCGGCGCAACGCGCACCAGATCGCGCGCAGCTAGCTGTTGCAACGCTTCCCGCACGGGCGTGCGGGAAACCTGGAATCTCTCTGCTAGGGCGCGCTCGTCCAGCGGAGCCCCGGGTAGTAGCTTGCCGCTTTCTATTTCTTCCTGGAGGATCGAGCGGATTTCGCTGGACCGTCCGCCACGAGGGCGCACATCGCCTGCCGAGGCGGCGAACTCTTCCAGAGCAGGGGTTGTGGTGTCATCGATTGGCGTCATGATGTGTGAGTATACCAAATATATCTAGTGGCATCCAAATTGACGAATTAAAAACGCTGATTTCATTAATTTTCTCAGAAAGTTTCTAAATTAAGGTGCAATTTGCACCAAAAATGTGCTTAAAAGCCCATTTTCTACCGATATACGTTTATTAAAACACCAAAATAAATAAAATGGATATCTAAAACTATAATTTGTATGCCACAATTGCGGAAATAGTACGTGAACACACCTGATTTGGAAAATAAGGAGCCATTTGCATGAGCCAGACTGACTTGGGTAGCGACACCGTCCTCCCCTTGGGGCGGGTGATTTGCCCTCAATCCGTCGCAATCATCGGAGCATCTGCTGACCCCCGGTCCTTCGGCGGCTTCGTGCTGGCCAATTTGGAGCGATTTGGCTATGACGGCGCAATCCATCTCGTCAGCCGAAGCAGCCTGGAAATCAATGGCCGCCCTTGCTTGAAAACGGTGGACGACCTGCCCGAGTTTGTCGACCTTGCCGTTCTGGCCATCCCTGAAGCGGGTGTGCTGGACGCCGTCAAGGCGCTGGCCGCGCGGCATTGCCACGCCGCCGTGCTGTTTGCTTCCGGATATGCTGAGGCCGGCGCAGCAGGCCAGGCCAGACAGGCCGCGCTGGCGCACGCTGCGCGCGAAGCCGGCCTTCTTCTGGTCGGTCCGAATTGCATGGGGTTCTCCAATCTGGCTGCGGGCATCCCCGTGACCTTTGAGCCGCTGGCCGCACGCGAGCGCGAGACCCGCCCCGGTGTGGGTGTCGTGGCCCAGAGCGGTTTCATGGCGGCGAACCTGCGTGATGCTTTCGTGGGTCGCGGCAAGCCTGTCACCTCGGTCTTCTCCACGGGCAATGAGGTGTCGGTCAGCGTGGAAGACGTGCTGGCGCATTACATCGCCGACACCCAGACCCGTGTCATCACGGTGTACGCGGAACAGATCCGTCGCCCCCAGTTGTTCCTGCGACTCGCGGCACAAGCCCGCGAAGCTGGCAAGCCAGTGGTGCTGTTGATGCCAGGCCGCAGCGCCCGTGCCCGTGAAGCAGCGCAGTCACACACCGGTGCGCTGGCGGGCGATCACGCCACGGCCACGGCCCTGCTCCAGCGCGAAGCAGTGGT
>JANLPN010000285.1:0-12907 GCA_031367285.1 Betaproteobacteria bacterium
GACATCAAGGAATGTGACGGTTGGGTGTTTTGGACCGACTAGCCGGCTGGATTCTGGGGTCAGAAGGATGCAACTATTGCACTATCATTGATACTATGCCCATCGTTAAGCGCTTTGCCAACTGCGTAGTGCGCATTTACCCGAAGGACCACGTACCTCCACACTTCCATGTCGTGATGAACGATGAGCGCGAGGCGTGGGTCAAGATCGATACCGTGGAGATCATCTACGGCAAGGTGGCTCGTCGGGAGATCGCTGAAGTGCTGGACTGGGCCATGTCCATGCGTGCGTTTTTATCCGCCAAGTTTGAGGAGTTGCAACAATGAGCAAAGACCATTTCCGGCTTACTGCCCTTGAGGTGTTGCCTGATTTCCAGCTACGTCTGACCTACGCCGATGGGCGGACCTTCGACGTCAACCTGCAAGCGTGGATCAAGTCCACCAAGGCGCTTCGGGCGTTGAAGGATGAAGCCCTTTTTGCCAAGGCAAAGCTTGGTGGCCACGGTCGCTCGGTAGACTGGATCAAGGGCGAACTCGATCTTGGGGCCGACAACCTGCGCAATCTGGCCATCGAGCAAACCGGTGGCATCGGCCACGAGCGCATCTGGAACTGGCTCCAAGACACGGGGCTGTCGCTGGAGCAGGCAGCGCAGGCGCTGGGGCTTTCGCGTCGAATGTTGATCTATTACCGCGACGGCGAAAAACCTATCCCGCGATCCGTCTGGCTTGCGTGCCTGGGCTGGGAGGCCGTCCGTCCCGTGGGACAAAGCCTGCCACAACATATTCCCTCGGCGCGCGAATACGCTGCCCTGCATGCTTGACTGGATGGGTGCCTGCGCCACCAGGCGCAACAGCCCTTCCGTGCCGCCGCTTGCCTTACTTCTGCACCATCTCCCACACCCGGTTCGCCGTCAGCGGCATCTGCAGCTTGGGCGTGCGGGCTGCCAGGCCGTTGCGGGCCAGGGCATCGGCCACGGCGTTTACCACACACGGCGTAGCGCCTATGGTGCCGAGTTCGCCTACGCCCTTGGTGCCCAGCGGGTTGTTCTTGCAGGGGGTAGACTGGTCCATGCGGGTGATGAACGGCGGGATGATATCGGCGCGCGGGGCGGCGTAGTCCATCAGGCTGCCGGTGAGCAGCTGGCCGGATTCGGCGTCGTATACCACCTGTTCCACCAGCGCCTGGCCGATGCCCTGGATGGCGCCACCGTCGAGTTGGCCCACCACGATCATGGGGTTGACCACGCGGCCCACGTCGTTGACCGACGCATAGGCCACCACGTCCACTTCGCCGGTCTCGGGCGTCAGCTCCACCTCGCACACGTGGCAGCCGTTGGGCCAGGACGGGCCGCTCACCGTGGTGGTGGATTCGAGATGGATGCGTTTGCCTTCCTGCAGGGCGGCCAGCTCGAACAGGCCTATGCCCAGGTCGGTGCCCTTGACCTGGAAACGGCCGGCCTGGTAGGCAATGTCTTTTGCGTCAGCTTCGAGCTGGCCGGCTGCCAGCAGGCGCGCGGTTTCAATCGTTTTTTCAGCCCCTTCGCGCACTGCCGAGCCGCCGGTAAACAGCGAGCGTGAGCCAGCGCTGCCGAAGCCGTCGCCGCGGTCGGTGTCGCCTAGCACCACGCGGATATTTTCCAGCGGCAGGTCGAACACATCCACCATCAGTTGCGCCAGCGAGGTGGCGATGCCCTGGCCCATGCCGTTGACGGCCGAGAACACCTCGACCACCCCATCGGCCAGCACCGTGAGCGTGACGCGTTCCTGGAACGCATTGCCGCTGGTCCATTCCAGAAAGGTGGCAATACCCAGGCCGCGCCATTTGCCATTGCGTCTGGAGGCTGCTTCGCGTGCTGCAAACCCGTCCCAGTCGGCCAGCGCCAGGCCCTGGTTCATCACATGTTCGAAGCGCCCGGTGTCATAAGTCTGGCCCATGGCGTTTTTGTAGGGCATCTGCTCGGGCTGGATAAAGTTGCGCCGCCGCAGCGCAATGCGGTCCATGCCGATCTGGCGCGCCGCTTCGTCCATCAGCCGCTCCATGTTGTAGATGGCTTCGGGCCGGCCGGCGCCCCGGTAGGCTCCGGTAGGCGCCGTGTTGGTGAGCACCGCTTTGAACTGGAAGTCTATGGTCTGGATGTCGTACACACCGGTCTGCACCCAGGGGCCGATCAACAGCTGGATAAAGACGCCGGCACCGGTGGCATACGCGCCCACGTTGGCCAGCGAATGCACCCGCAGCGCCAGGATGCGCCCGCTGGCATCCAGCGCCAGTTCGGCCCGGCTCTCGATGTCTCGGCCCACGGCGCTGCTCAGGAACTCTTCGCTGCGCTCGCCTATCCATTTGACCGCGCGTTTTAGCGTCCAGGCGCAAAAGGCCACCACCGCGTCTTCGGGATGGATGCCGCCCTTCATGCCGAAGCCGCCGCCTACGTCCCCCACCGTCACGCGCACCTTGTCGAGCGGTATGCCCAGGATGTCGTTGGCCAGCGAGTTCTTGATACCCGACGGCATCTGGGTGCTCATGCGCACGGTGAGCCTGCCGTCGGCAGGGTCTACCAGCGCCAGCACTGCGCGCGGCTCTACCGTCAACGCGGCCAGGCGCTGGTTGACGAGGTTCAACGACACTACATGCGCGGCCTTGGCAAAGGCCTCGGCCGTGGCCGGCACGCTGCCGTGGTGCATTTCGGTGGAGACGTTGTCCGGGGCTTCGTCGCAGATCACCGGTGCGCCGGGGGTAATAGCGTCGGCCAGCCGCACCACCATGGGCAGTTCCTCGTAGTCCACCACCACCGCCTCGGCCGCGTCGCGCGCCTGCTCCAGGGTGCTGGCCACCACCACCGCCACCGCCTCGCCCACAAAGCGCGCACGCTCCACCGCAAGCGCATGCCGTGCCGGTGTGGCACAGGGTGTGCCATCAGCGCGCGCAAGACCTGCTACGCCGGGTATGGGCTTGACACCGGCCGCCACCAGGTCCGCACCGTCATACACCGCCACCACACCCGGCATGGCCGCAGCGGCCGATTTGTCAATCGACAGGATACGGGCGTGGGGATACGGTGAGCGCACAAAACACAGCCGCACATGGTTGGCATAGGTGCTGTCGTCGGTGATGTCGTCGGTGTAACGACCCTGGCCGGTGAGCAGTTTGTCGTCTTCAATGCGCAGAACGGATTGGCCGCTGCCGAAACGGGAGGTGGTGTCCATGGATTTGTCGCCTGTAAGTTCGTGAATGCAGCGCAACGGCGGGGGCCGTTGCGACAGGCTATTGTGCTGCAATCGCCGGATGCGCGTGCGGCGCATGCCGCCTGAGATCGCCCTTGCGTGGATCGAGCAATGGGCTGCCCGGCACAAACACGCCCGGCGATCCGTTATTGGCCGCCGTGTCCTGGATCTTCTCTGCCATGGGGCGTATATCATGGCTGAACCCATGGCGAAAGAACCGCAACTTTCCACGTGCCGGTCCGGCCTGGGCTGGCTGGACGGCGTGCTGGAGCGGGTGACGTCGGGGGTGGCCATCCTGGTGCTGCCGCTGGCCTTGCTGCTCTTCGCGCAGTGGCCGCTGCGCGACTGGCTCCACGCCTGGTCGCGGGAGGCGAACGACCTTGCGCAACTGCTGTTCGGGCTGTACGTCAGTGTCGGCATCACCAAGGCGACGCGCGCCCACACCCATCTAACGCCGGACGTGGTGGCGCAACGCTACCCGCCGCGGCTGCGCGCGTGGCTGCTGAAGGCGGTGTCGATTTGCGTGGTTCTGCCCTGGACAATATTTATTCTTTACGCGTCGGCAACCCTGTTCTGGCAATCGGTCCGGGAAACAGAGAGTTTTCCGGACACCGGCAACCCGGGTTATTTCATTCTCAAGATCAGCATCTGGCTGCTGGCACTGCTTGTGATGCTGCAGGCCCTGGTGGACATTTTCCGGCCGGCACCGCCCCACACATCACAGGGCATCCAATGACCGGCAACGCCGGCGTGTGGATGCTGGTGGCCACGGCCATCGTTATGACCCTCAGCGGCCTGCCGGCATGGCTGGTGCTGGTCACCGTATCGACGCTGTTCGGGCTGGGTGGGCTGGCTTTCGGCGTATTTACCGTGCAGCTGGTTTTTGCGCTGCCCGCACGCCTGCTCGGCCTGCTTGAGCACGACTTGTTGCAAGCCCTGCCTTTGTATGTGTTCGTCGGTGCACTGCTCAACCGTTTGCCGCTGGCGGAGGTCCTGTTCCGGGTGGCGAACCGTGTGTTGCGGCGCACCGCCGCCGAACCCTACCTGGCCGGCCTGGGCCTGGGTGCGCTGCTGGCACCCATGAACGGCTCGGTCGGAGCCAGCGTGGCGATGCTTGCGCGCGCGGTCCAGCCACGCCTGGATGCGCAGGGCGTTGCACCGGAACGCGGGGCCGCCTTGATTTGCGCCGCCAGCACCATCGGCGTGGTGGTACCGCCTTCGCTGGTGCTGATACTGCTGGGCGACACCATGATGCGTGCCCATACCGAGGCGGTCAACGCTACCGGGGAGGCGGTCCGCATCCTGAATACGCAGGACATTTTCCATGGCGCGTTGTTGCCGGCTGCAAGCATGCTGCTGCTGTTTTTCTTCGTCACGTGGTGGCGCAACCGCGCCCCGGCAGCTGCGGCCTGGAGCCCGCCCGCCACCGATGCCCCTGAAGTGCAGGTGAGCCGCGGGCAATGGATAAGCGCAGTTTGCGCCGTGGCCGGTATCGTGGGGTTGCTTACCGCCGTTGCGCTCGGTTACCTGTACGCGGTCGAAGCAGCGGCCACCGGCGGGCTCGCGCTGCTGCTTTTCGGGCTGGTCACACGGTCCCTGACCCGCCCGGTGTTGAGGCTGGTGCTGGCCGATACGCTGGCCATCAGCGGGGCGCTGTTTGCGCTGCTGGTGGCGGCCACCATGTACACGCTGTTTCTGCGGGCCTTTGAAACCGACCTCTGGATCGGCAGGGTTTTGCAAGGCCTGGGCGGTGGCGGCTACACCGCTCTGACGGTAGTACTGCTGCTGCTGACGCTCAGCGCCTTCGTGCTGGACGCGTTTGAAATTACCTTTGCCATCATTCCCGTCGTCATGCCGCCCTTGCTGAAGCTTGTACCGGATGCGACCTGGGTTGCCGTGTTGACCTTGCTGGTGCTGCAGATGAGTTTCCTGCTGCCGCCATTTGGCTATTCGGTGCTGATGGCGGGCAGTGTGCTGCGCCGCAGGCTGGCGCAGCGCGCGATGGCGCTGTCCCTGTTGCCCTACCTGCTGGTGCAGGCCCTGGTCATCCTGCTCGTGCTGGCGTGGCCGGCCCTGGTCTGGCACGGCACCCCGGCACCGGCCGCCAATGCAGACGGCAAACCGGCTCTCTCCGAAGAGGAAGTCCAGAAGCTGTTCGAGCAGCAACGCATCAAAAGCGAGAAGAATGAAGAGCCGGCGCGCTAGGGTGCTGTTCGCCAGCCAACTGCCCGCGCCTCAGGGAGTTTGCTTGTCGTCCACCCGGGCGCCCGATGCCGGGTGGCGCTGCCGGTCCGCCTTGCGTTCGTCGCGATAGCGTTTTTGCTCCTGCTCGCGCAGTGTCTTGAGTTCCTGCTCGGTGGCCTGGCGCTCCTGCTTGAGGTCGGTGGCTTTTTGCTGCACGTCGCTTAGTTTGTCCAATGAGGCCTTGAGCTGGTCGGCCATGGCTTTTCTGCGGTTCTCGGTGGCCGTCTCGTTTTCTTCGGTCAATGCCTTGCGCTGGGCCTGCAAGGCCTGGCGCTGCTCCCTGGCGGTTTTCTCATCGGCCAGCAAGGTTTTGAGTTGTGCCCTTTGTTCCGACGTCACGTTTTGCTCGCCGACACCGGATTGCTTCAAGGCCCTGCGCCTTTGGTCGAGTGATTTCTGCGTTTCCTCGAGCGCCTGGAACTGCCCACGCAGGGCTTCGCGGCGCTGCCGGATCGAATCGAGCTGCTCCTGTGCGGTAGCGCGGCGCTGCTCGGCGGCGACCTTGTTGGTCTCCTGTTGGGCCTTGAAGCCCGCCTGGGCGGCGCCCAGCGCGGCACGTTTTTCGGCCAGGACCTTTCGCCTTTCGTCACGCCGTTGCGCAATCACCTGCTGGATTTGCGCGTGTTTCATTTCTATCTCGGCTTCGTGGGGTCCGGGTCGAAAGAAGGCCGGCACCCGGTCCAGCACACGCGGCCGTTCGCGCACATTGGGAGCAACAAAACCGGCCTGGTCAGCGGCGACTTCGGTTTGCCCGCCTTCGGTCCGTATCGTCGTCCCGCCCGCGAACACCTTGTCATAGGTTCCCGGCTCGCCTTCGGTAGAACCTGCCGGCAGGTAACGCGTCTCATGGTCGGTGCCGCGAATGCCTATGGTGGCGCTGGGCGTACGCACCTGGTAGGCCGCCTGGTTGAACCTCCCGATCCAGCCCGTCACCGAACGCATGCCCCCGACCAGCAGGCTGAACACGCCCTTGTCGTCGTCTCCCCCTTCGGCCCTGTAGCTGAGAATTTTGAACCGGGTATTGGGACGCAGCGCGATGAAGCCCGCGTCCTGCATGGCCAGATGGACCTCGCTGTCCTTGCCCGTGACCAGCGAATCGCCTTCGTTGACCAGGTCGCCGACCGCGGCGCGGCGCGGTGCGGAGCCGGCGCGCAATATGCGCACGTCACCGCCGACCAGAGCGACTGTTCCCGCCGGCGTGGAAGCGGGTGCTGATGCCTGCGATCCAGACGCACTCGACGCAGTCGGCACCGCGCCGGGCTGGGCCAACACGCCCGCACACAGGCCTACCGCCAGCACGCAGATCAGGCCGCGAAGTGGGCCCCACATGTTGTTGATAACGCCTCCAGTGGATTGCGAGTTAGTGTTCAGTCGACACGGAAGCCCCGCATTCACCACAAGCGTGCCAACAACAGGGTGACGCCTCCCTGCAATTGCCAATGGGGCGTGGCGGACGTCAGCCCGCGCGCCACGGAAAAATCAAACACGGCACGTTTGCTGTAGTTGTAGCTGGCTCCGGCCATGAGTTGCGCCGTAGCCGGCGCCGAATGGCGATAGGTTCCGCTTGGTTCGGCGAAGACCGACCACCGGTCATCGATGGTGTGTGCGACAGCGGCCGCCCATCCAAACTGCATGCGTCCCTCTCCGGGGGCGTAGGCGCCCAGGCGCGTGAGTACCAGGTTGGCGTCCAGATGGTTGTTGCCTGCAAAGTCCTGGCTGAATATGCCGGTAACGATAAGGTCCGTTTTGCCACTGCCCAGGCTATTTTTCGCGGTCGGCAATTTGACCCCGGCCTGCGCTCCCCAGGCTGTGTCTTCGTCAGCGGTGGAGAAGCGGTGTTTGATCAGCGCCGTCACATCGCCCGCGCCGGTAAAGAAGTTGCCTCCCTGGTCAGTCCGCCGTATGCCGAGCTCGCTCCCCAGCACAATGCCCCAGTCCTTGTTGAAGGCGAGCTTCGCCGTAACGGGCAGGCTGTCCCGCGTCTTGTCGCCACCGCCCCTGCTGCGCTGGCCGCCAAACTCGAAGTCCAGCCAGCCCGGCGCGGACATGGCCGCCGGGGCGGAGACCGAGGGGCGGTAAGGTGTGGCCGCCGGCTCGTTGTCTTGCGCGCGCGCCGCATGGCCAAGTGCCAGGCACGCGATCATCAGGAAAGGCTTGTTGCGGGCTTTCACTTTGTTCATTTCCAATCCGGGACGGGGGACGCCCCACCAGCGAGATTGTGCTCCGAGTCCGTCCGCTCAGGCTCTCAGTACGGCCGCATCGTACCCGCCGTCACCACACCGGTCGCATCGGGCGGCCGGCGGTCTGGGACGGGTCCAGGCGAAGCAGGATCGCGACGCGGGGCAGAGGCTAAACAATCTCCTGCAGGAGTTGAGTTGCCTGAATCACAATTCCTGCGCTGCCGGTTTAATCGCGATTGTGGCCGCGGTCGCGGTCCCAGTCACGGTGATGGTGCCTCCACCATTGCCGGCGCTCCCATTCGGCGCGGCGCCAGTCGCGGCCATCCTCATAGACGTAGCCATATTGCGGCTGCTGCACATAGACGGTACGGGGTTGGATGTACACGGGTGCCGGCTGCACATACACGGGACGCGGCTGGTAATACACCGGCGCGGGCCTGTACACGGGCGCTGGCTGCATATACACCGGCGCCGGCTGCACGTAGACCGGCTGGCTCTGTATGTCGATGGAAAACGACACATCGCGTGCCTGGACGGTTGAAGCCGTGCCCAGCGCCGCGGCGGCCAGCGCGGCGGCTGCGACGAATTTGGTGGTAATGGAAGATGTCATAGGGGCTCCTTGGGTTGACATGGGTGCATGTTGCGCCGCGCTGTATGAACGCCAACTGAACGGAATCGAAGTAAATGGGATCGGTAAGGCCGCCGCGCAGGCCAGAGTCAGGGCGCCGGTAAAACGATATCGACCCGCCCGCCGCCCCAGTCCGAGCGCTGCAGTTTGAGCTCCCCCGCATGGCCGGCGACCAGGTCGTTCACCACCGCTAGGCCCACGCCATGGCCTGGCACCTGTTCATCGGCGCGCACGTGCAGCCGCAGCACCGACTGCGTATCGCTGAACCCCGGCCCGTCGTCGTCCACACGGATGCTCAGGCTGCGATCTTCAAGCCATGCCCGAACGGCAACGCGCCGGGCAGCCCACTTGGCCGCGTTGTCCATTACATTGCCCAGCATCTCGAAGGCATCACCTTCGGTTATGCGCCACTCCAGTTCGGTCGGGCAATCGATGCTGAAGGCCAGGCCCTTGTCGGCATAGACCTTGGCCAGCGAATCGCGCACGCGGCCCAGTATCGGCGCCAGGCGCAGATAGGGCGCAAAACGCGCGGAGCCGCTGGCACCGGCCCGGCCCAGCTGGTGCCGCACGATGTCGTCCATGCGCGTCACCTGCTGCGCTACCGTGGCCGGCAAAGCCGCCGGCTCGCCCAACGCGGACCGCAACACGGCCAGAGGTGTCTTGAGGCTGTGGGCCAGGAAACTCAGCGCCTCTTTGTAACGCGTCTGGCGCACGCGCTCCTGCCGGATCAGGGTGTTGAGGTTGTCGGTCAGCGCCGCGATTTCCATGGGGTAACTTTCCACCACCTCGGCCTGTTCTCCCTGCTCAATGCGCCGGATCTCGTTCGCTGCCCGACGCAGCGGCGCCAGGCCCCACTGCAGCAGCAAGGCTTGCGACAGCAGCAGAAGCAGTGCGGCCCCGCCGAGCCAGGTCCACAGGGTGCGCTCGAAGACGGCGACCTCGCGGTCGAACTCGGCCCGGTCTTCCAGCACCGACAGCACCAGCGGCGCCGCCTGGGCCTGCCCGGCCCAGTTCACGCCGTAACCCACGGCCAGGTAGGCATGGCCGGCCGCGCCCAGCGTTTCATAACGCCATTCGCCGACCGCCACGCTGCGCCGGAATGGCGGGCTGATGCCGACCGTGGATGCCGATTGCCATTGCGCCTTTTGCGCCACGTTGACGATGTTCGCGTACAGGCCGGAACCCGGCAGCGACAGACGCGGTTCGGGGAACGAGGGCGGCATCACCAGCGCGCCGCTGTCGTCAAGTTCGGCGCCGGCCAGCAGCAGGTAGACCGTGCTCTGCAACTGGGCAAAGCGCGCCGCACGCACGCTGTCGGCATGGGCGCGCTGCACCGCCCAGCCGGCCCCCGCCACAAAGGCCACCAGCACCAGCGTGGCGGCTACGATCAGGCGGGCGCGGATGGAACCCCGGAACCCCAGGGACTTCATGCGAGCGTGAAGCGGTAACCCCGCCCGCGCAGCGTTTCTATGGGCGCAAGCAGGCCGTCGGGGTCGAGCTTGCGGCGCAAGCGGCCTACCAGCACCTCCAGCACGTTGCTGTCGCGGTCCTGGTCGTGCGGGTACAGGTAGTCGGCCAGCTCCTGCTTGGTGACCACACGCGCGCGTTCACGCACCAGGTATTCGAGCACGCGGTATTCGAAAGCCGTCAGGTCCATGGCCTGGCCGTTCAGCCTGGCCGCCTGCGCGGAAAAATCGATGGCCAGCGGCCCCAGCGTCAGCACATCCGACGTTGCCTTGAGCGAGCGCCGCAGCAAGGCCTTGACGCGCGCCACCAGCTCCGGGTATTCGAATGGTTTGACCAGGTAGTCGTCGGCACCGGCTTCCAGCCCGGTCACCTTGTCCTGCCAGCTGCCGCGTGCGGTGAGGATCAGGATGGGCAGGGTGCGGCCGTCGGCGCGCAGGCGCTGCACCACCGTCAGGCCGTTGAGTTTGGGCAGCCCGAGGTCGACGATGGCCAGGTCCACCGGGTATTCGCGCGCCTGGAACAGGCCGTCTTCGCCGTCCGCCGCCTGGTCCACGCGGTAACCGTCGGCCTCCAGCCGGCGCGCCAGGGTAAGCCGCAGCGGAGCTTCGTCCTCGATCAGCAACAGGCGCATGCCGGCCGACCCCGTTGACGGCCTAGACCGCTCGCCCGGTGGCGGCGTCGATCAGTATTACGCGCACTTCGCCCTGCGGCGTGACGACCTTGACGCGCCACATCGGGCGGCGCGCGGACTCGGTTCTTTCCACCGACAACACGCGGCCGCCGGTCTGGCGCTGTGCCGCGGCTACGGCCTGGTCGCGGCTGACGTCGGCCCAGGCGGGCGCAGCCAGGGCGATACCCAAGGCCCAAGCGGCCAGCCTGGCGGATGTTTTCATGGTGCGGCGGGTAGCGGCGGCAAGGTCCATGCAAGCATGGTACTACCTGGTTACGGCGCCACCGGCTCCACCGACACCCGCACCTGCAGATTGCGACCGGGGTCCTGCGGCAGCAGCGCGGTGAACTGCTGTCCGCGGTATTCGTAGGCCACCTGGTAACCGGTCAGGCGGCTCTGGAATTCGTTGACGGTCTGGCAGCTGGTCACCTCGCGCGGGACCTGCTCGTAGCGGTCGCCCCGGTCGCGGTTGGCGATGCGGTCGCCGGCAAAGGCGCCCACCACAGCGCCCAGGGCCGTGCCGGCTTCGCGGCCGTGGCCGCGGCCGATCTGGTTGCCGATCAAGGCGCCCGCCACACCGCCGATCACGGCACCGCCGTACTGGCGCGGTGCTTCGATGCGGCGCGTTTCGTTCACGATCTGGCTGGTGCACTCCTGGCGCGGAACGGTCACGTTTTCATACTGGGCCTGGACACTGCGCACGTGGGCGTTGTCCACATAGGTTTCAGCATGCAGGCCGAGGGCCGCAGTGGCGAGCAGGGGGAGGAGGGCGAGGCGTTTCATGGAAAGCTCCTTGGGTTGGGATGGAGCGTATGGTGCCTGCGGGTGTGTGAACGGTGGCTGAATGGGATGCAAAAAGCTTGAGGCTGTGAACCCTGGCGCGCGCAGGGATGTCCGCCGATGAAGAAGCACCCATCCTTCCCCATCGTCCCGCGCATGCCGGTACAGCAATTGGCCGAGTTGCGCTCGCGGTTCCGCTTGCGCAAGTTCGGCCACAGCTATGACGGACGCCCTTTCGCGAATGTTCCTCGGCTCATTTCTTCTTCTCCAACTCTGCCTTGACTTCAGCGTCGGTTTTTGGAGCAGACGCAGGCGCCGTAGCTGACACCGCCGAAGACGCACGCGCCGTGGGTGACGCCACCGCAGGTACCCTGGCTAAAGCGGCTTTTGCTGCTTCCGCCTTCGCCACTTCAACCTTGGCGGCCTCAGCTTTAGCCGCTGCCTTCATAGCTTCAACTTTTGCCGCATCTGCTCGGGCAGCTTCAGCCCTGGCGGCATTGGCTTTGGCGACCTCAGCTCTAGCCGCTTCTGCCTTCGCTGCTTCGGCTTTTGCGGCATCTACTCTGGCAGTTTCGGCTTTCGCTGCTTCGGCCTTTGCAGCCTCAACCTTGGCGGCACTGGCTTTGGCAGCTTCAGCTTTTGCCACTTCCGCTTTCGCTGCCTCGGCCTTGGCGGCGTTGGCTTTGGCCGCCTCGACTTTCGCCGCTTCTGCCTTCGCTGCTTCAGCTTTTGCGGCATCTACTCTGGCAGCTTCGGCTTTCGCTGCTTCGGCCTTGGCAGCATCTGCCTTGGCAGCCTCAACCTTGGCGGCGCTGGCTTTGGCAGCTTCAGCTTTTGCCACTTCCGCTTTCGCTGCCTCGGCCTTGGCCGAATCGACCTTTAGTGGGTCGACTTTTGAGGCGTCTCCTGCGGCAACATTGGCCTTGGCTGCCTCCGCTTTGCGAGCTTCTGATGATTTGGCCGCTGGCGGTGTGGCTGGAGGCAAGGCGGTAGGTACAGGCGTCTGCGCGGTGCTCACTACACTGACCTTGGGTGCGGCCTCTGTGGGTACCGCGGGTTTCAATTGGGCCCGCCGCGCCTCGTCGACCGGTGTACCCGGCTTGAGCGCCAGTTGCGTCTGCTGGGCGGCAAAGGAAACCGGTGCCGGCGGCGGCGCAGTCAGGGCGACGACCGGCTTCTCACGAGCTGGCGGCCTGGCATCCGCGATGGCCGCGCCGCCGTGCACGCTTTGCTGTATCGGGGCGACGGCCGCGACATGCGCTACCGGGGCGCTGATAGCGGCTTCCTTCGTTACCACCACCGCCACATTCGCCACGGGCTGCGACTGCACAAATGCCCGCGCCGGAACAGCGACTACCGCGCCCGCGACCTGCTGGTTGACGTAGACGACTTTGGTCACGTTGGTGTTGTTGATCACCGTCGAGTTATTGACGACCGTAGTGACATTGGTATTGTTGTAGACGTTCGTGATGGCGGCCGGCGCAATCACTGCGTTACTGCGATTGATGTTGTCAAAATACCCCCGACTGACTGGATAGGAGGGTTGATAGACCTCGCGTGGTGCCAGTGGAAACCAGCCGATGTTGGGTGCGGTGCCGCCAGCAGGCTGGGCCCCCTGAGAACTCCTATCACCAACAAACACCACCAGAGCCGGTGCATACACGGCCTGCTCGCGCTGCGGCCCTGGAACCCAACCCCATGTGCCGCCAATGTTGGC
>JANLPN010000322.1:0-2463 GCA_031367285.1 Betaproteobacteria bacterium
AAACACAAAATCCGGGTAAACCTTGTGCCGCTTCCAGCCCTGCAAGCCATACTGCGTGCGCGCCACGTTGCGATGCCACCAGCGCACGGCCGCCTGGCCGTCGATGTAGCAGGCCACATCGCGCTCCAGCCCGCTGTCGGCCAGGGCAGTCAGCGCCGGCTCAAACAGGCTTTTCTCCACCGCCTTGGCGTCGTCGCGTACCAGCAGTTGCGGTTTGCCGGCCAGCTCCAGCGTAAATTCGGCGGGAATCTCGTAGTCGGTGGTGTCGGCGCGTAGCCGGAACTCCACCTCGCCATTGGCCAGACAGGCCTCGAAAGCGGCTTGTGCGAGCCGGTCGCGTTCGGCCTCCACGTCGATGCGAAGCTGCTCCAGCAAAGACGCACTTCCGGCCGCCAGTGTTCTTTCGTCAAAGCCCTGCGCCACCAGCCGGCGCACCACGCCGTTGACCCAATCCCATGCCCACCAGGCGTTGGGCGCGATATCGAGCAGCCCGCGCACCAGCCGGGCCCGGTCCAGCTCGGCGGCGACGTTGACCGTCCAATGGGAACTGACGGCCTGCGGGTGCTGCAGCACGTCCAAGCCCACTTCCAGCTGCTGCCCGACGCTGCCTTGCGCGCCGGGTATCCAGCCCTGCGCCAGCGCCTCCGGCCGCACTGCCGACCAGTCCACCCTGGCCAGGATGTCGCTCTCATAGGCCAGCTCGCGCCGCCGTTTGCGGCCTTGGTCGTCCGGCGCAACCCAGGTCACACGCGGCAGGAAAATCCGCAACGACGCAAACGCCGGCCGCCGTTTGAAAACTTCCTTGCGGGTCAAAGCCTCCGCACCCGGCCCCTGCACCGCCAAACCCAGATCGCCCATGCCTTCGGTTTCCAGCGACTGCTTGATGGCTTTGATCACTTCGCCAGTCTTGGCGTCGTGGCACAACACGTAGCAGGCGTCCAGCGCTGCCTTGCCGGTCTTGGCCACATGGGGCTGGCGCAGGATGCGCCCCATCAGCTGCGTCATGGCGCGCACATCCTTGCCGGCCGCCAGGGCGCACAACACATAGGCAAACGGGCAGTCCCAGCCCTCCTGCAAGGCCTGCTTAGTGATGATGGCGCGCACCTCGCACTGGGGCGAGAGCAGGTCGATGTTCTCGGGCGCATGCAAATCGTTGCGCTCCGAGGTCTTGATCGCAATCTGGGCCTCGCTCAAACCCAACTGCAACAGGTAGGCTTTTGCATCTTCGGCATGGATAAAACCCGAGTCGCGCAAGTCCTTTCCCGTGCGCTCCACCTGCACCAGCAAAATCGGGCGGATATAGCGGTTTGTCTCGGCCTGAAACAGGGCCGCCTCGGCTTGCAAGTCATCCAGTTTCTGCAGGCTGGAGGCCAGGCAACTTTGCCAGTCTGCCCAACCCCGCATGTCCACGTGGATGGGCAGCTTGATCATCTCGGCCTCGTCCAGGTCGGTGCCGCGCACATCCACCAGAATGTTCGAGCCGCTGCCCTTGTCGGAGCTCACGCGTGGCGTGGCCGACAGCTCCAGCATGAAACAGGGGTTGAACCCGTCTAGGGTCTTGAGCGCGGTCTCGGTATAGGCGTGGTGGCCTTCGTCGATCACCACCATGGGCCGCAACAGGCGCATTACGTTGCCGAGCGAACTCTTGACGATGCTGCCCCTGGTGGCGCGCGCCTCGGCCTGGCTGGTGCCCCAGGACGTGTAGGCGTCCAGGTTCGGCACCTCGGCCAGCAGCTTCCAGTGCGCCTCGATATCGTCCTCGCGCGGCGTGTAGCCCAGCACATTGCCCCGGTCGCGAAAGAAGCGCAAGGTTTCCTTGCTCTGGCGCGCGGCGGATGCCAGCATCAGCAGCATCACGCACAGGTGCGAGTCGGTGTCCATCCTCGACAGCGGCGAGTTCTTTTCCAGAATCTTGACTCGGCCCGCACCCGCCACGTTGAGCATCTGGTGGTAGGGATGGTCCCGGTTCTTGAGCGTCTTGAGCGTCTGCTGGTAAATCGCCTCGTTCGGAACGACCCATAACACCAGCCCGGTGTGGCGCGCCAGATAGTTGGAGAACACGCGGCCCACGCTCGCCGCGGCCAGCAAGGTTTTGCCGCCGCCAGTGGGTATCTTCAGGCACACGTTGGGAATGGCGCGCTTGGCGCCGTCGAAGCGGCTGGAGTGCGGCTGGCCCGCAAAGGTCGGCGGCAGATGCCCGGTGGACTTGAGCGCATTCCAGGTTTTTTTCGGAAAGTCCGAGGCCTCGTGCACCAGGTCTTCCATGCCCTCCATCACTCTAAGCACCTTGGTTGCCGCCTGCGCTTGCGACTGGTGTTTTTTGAGTTCGCCCAAATAACGTTCCAGTTGAACCAACGCCGTGGCTTGAAAAGGTTTGAGCTGCGTGGCCGCTACCGAGTCCATGGCGGCGTTGTGCCTGCGCGGCTCCCAGAACAGCTTGCGGTCACGTTCTACGCGCGCGCG
>JANLPN010000327.1:0-10261 GCA_031367285.1 Betaproteobacteria bacterium
AAGCCACCGTCTGCGTCGCCCGACTGGATCACGTCTTCGGCCAGCAGGCGGCGGTCCGGAAACATGGCCAGGGTGGCGCGGGTACCGTTGATCACGTCCTCGACGGAAGTGCTGACCGACATCGCGGTTTCCACCACACACTGGTCGCTGTAGTAGAGCCGGATGTCGTCAAGGCGCCCACCTTCCCAGATGCGTTCGGTGATGACACGGATGTAGTGATCGAGACTCTTGAACTCGGCCGCAAACCCTTTTACTCCCGCTGCCTGCACCAGGGCCGCGTTGTGCGCAAGCTGGCCCGCGGGACTGTTCATACCAAGCCGTCCCTGCGTGAAGATGCACGCAGCACCAGGCGGGCCGGCAACACCACTTCATGGCTTTGCACCTCGCCGTCGATCTGCTCCATCAGCAGTCTGGCGGTCGCCTCGATCATGGCGTCGGCGTCCTGGTCCACCGAACTGAGCTGGTACGCACCCCAGGCGGCCTGCCGCACGTTGTCAAAGCCCACCACGCTCACGTCCTGCGGGACCCGCAGGCCAAGCTCGATACGCAGCGTGTCCATAACGGCAATCGCCATGTGGTCATTGGCCACAAACACCGCGTCCGGGCGCTGCGCCGCCGCAACGGAGAAGAGTGCCCGCGCCGCTACCTTGGCCTCTTCAAAATCGTAGCGGCCCACAGCACGTGCGCAACACTGACGTCCGCGCTCGGCCAGCCCATCGAGAAAGCCGCGCTCCCGGTCCAGATTGGTGGAGCTGTCTTCCATGCCCGCGATATAGGCGATGCGCTCATGGCCGGTATCGACCAGGTGCCGCGCGACCATCCGGCCACCCTCACGGTTGTTGCTGGTGACCGAGCTGGCGTTGCGGCTGTCGCGGATGGTGCGGTTGAACAGCACGACAGGAATGCCCGCATCGGCACAACGTACGGCCAGAGCACTGGACAGCGTGGTGGACGCCAGCACCAGGCCATCGACCTGGTACTGAAGAATCTCCGCCAGTACGGCATCTGAATCCCGTGAGTCGGCGATAAACAAGAGCACGTGGTAGCCATCGCGCTGCAGGCGCTGCGAAATCTTCTCCAGCACGACTGGATAGAACTGGTTGTCCAGGTAGGACATCACGACCCCGATCATGCGGCTGCGCCGGGTGATCAGGCTGCGCGCAATGGCATTGGGCCGGTAGCCGAGTTTGCGCGCCGCCTCGTCCACTTTGGCGCGGGTTACGTCCGACACGCTGGCACCGGGCGTAAATGCGCGGCTCACGGCCGACTGCGACACCTGCGCCAGGCGGGCTACATCGATGGAGGTTACGGTTGCCATGGTCATTGCTCCTTGACTTCAGGCAGCCGTCCAACCACCGTCAAGCATCAGCGCGGAGCCGGTCACGAGCGCGTGGCGCCCGTCGACACGTATGGATGGTGAGATGGGTCCAGCCACTTCGGTCACGAATGCCTCAGCTTTTTGTGGCTGGTCGGGGCGGCACGCGCTCACCGCGGTCAAACGCTTCCCATCCGAACCCTTTGAACGGATCTACCCCGAGTTGCTGCATCACATACGGGAAATCAACCATCACCCAGTTGTCGGCGATCTTGCCGTCGACCACTTTCCAGAAGTCCATGTACCGTATTTCGACCCGTTTTCCGGTCGGCGCGATGCCCATGAACTCACCCGAGTGGGTTGCGATCTGGGCGCCGAAGGCTGCCATCCACTGGCCCTCGGCCAGGCGCGCCTCGTCCACGCACACCTTGTCGGAAAACGCGGCCTGGAACGGTCGCTGCCAGTTGTCCTGAAACTCGCGCACGCCGTTCTTGGTACCGCAGCCCGCGTTGCCCATCCAGCGGAAATCGCGGGAAAAAAAAGCGTCGATGCCGTCGATCTTGTGATCGTTCAGGCCGTCCACCATACCCTCGACAACGCTGCGCGTTTGCGCGGTCTTCGACAGATCGTTGGCACGTGTTAATGCCGCCTGTTCTGGTCTTGCCCCTTTCATGACAGCAGTTCCTCCGGTGTATTTGCAACAACCGCCGGTAAGGGTTGGTACCAGGGCACCTCGGCCCGCCCGCCATAACGCCGCACCCGGACATCATCGTCCGCACGGCCCTGGGCGTCTTTGCCCCGTTTCAGATAACGAATCATGGTCGGCAGAACCTCCTGCATGGGCTGATTTGCGCAAACCATCGGTTTGCATACGTATGCAATATAACATTTGCAACCGGATCGCAACTAGGTACTTTCCCGGATGAATCCCGGACGCCCGGAGTGGGCGCTTTGCGAAGCGGGTTGGAAAAGCGCGTTGCGTTAACCGCGCTGCTTGCCAAGCTGTTCGCGCACCCGGGCCAGCACGTCCAAGCCCATCTGCAGCAGCAGGTGAATAACGTCGATCGGAACCCAGTTTTCGCGGATCAGCCCTGCATCGGCGAGGTAGAAGTCCATCACGCGCATGGCCACGGGCTTGCCGGTGGCCGGCATACCGACCCAGCCGCCGCCAGAATGCATGGCGGTGACACTCGGCCAGCCACCGGTAGCGGAATACTTGCCGTCCCCAATCCGGATGTAGTGCTGACCACCCAGACGCTCGGGGAACGCCACACGAAACGGCAGTTGGTGGTAATCCACAAAACCCTCCAGCGCACGGGTGGTGCCTATGCCGCTGGGTCCGTACCACATCATTTTTGGGTGCCAGAATTTCGCATGCGGATGGATGGTCAGCAACTGCTCGCGCGTACCGGGATGTTTATGGGGAAACTGACCCAGCGCAGTCTGCATGGACAGGGTCAACTCCAGGCTAGCCACTGATTCGCCCGGGTCCTGCGGCGAAAGCAGCACCCCATCCCCCGAGATCGGGCCCGGCCACATTCCTTCGTATCCCAGGCTGGGCGCAACCGGCCAGAAACCGGCCTGGCGGATGAAGTCCAGGATATCTACCAGCACGGTGCTTTGGACGATCTTGCCGGCGGCCATCTGGTGCACCTCGCCGTAACGCAGGTAGACCACCTGGTCGTTGGCCGGGATGCCGTTCCATGCGCGCCGGAAACTGCCCACCAGATGCCCGACCATGCCCACGTAGTCGCGCCCATCGTAGTGGCCCCCTATCACAATACTGTCGCGCCGCTCCAGGTCCGGCAACGAGTGCAGCAGTGGCCCCCAAACCACCCGTTCAATGGCCTCCAGACCCTGGATCTCATTCCATGGATGGGAGCCACGCCACGCTGCGTCGGGATGGTAAATATTGGCGAGTCGGTCACGCAACGCGCCTGGCGTAGATTCGGCAATTGCCTGCATGGCCGACCACACGGCACGCTTGTTGGCCAGGTTGCTGGCGCCATTGGTCATGCTGACTCCTCAAATCCGAAGGGGAACCTGGCCGCCATTTCTTTGGGTTGGGCGGCGTGCAGGCATCGATTCTACGCGTCCTGCATACGCTTGCAAAATACGGATTACGGGTAACCTGGCCCGCAGCCGCCTACACTGCGCAGATGGCTACCAAACGCGACTTTGCCGACTACTGCTGCGACCTGTTGGGCAGTGTTGGCCGGATCGACGCCAAACGCATGTTCGGCGGCTGGGGCCTGAGTCTGGACGGACTGACAATTGCCATCGTCACGGACCTCGGCACGGGGGACAAACTGTGGCTCAAGGCCGATGACGAAACACGTGACCAGTTCGAGGCAGCGGGCTGCGGGCGATTCACCTACCCGATGCGCAAGGGCGACGCCCTGGTGGAACGCAGCATGAACTACTACAGCGCGCCCGATGAAGCCATGGATTCTGCGCACGCCATGGCGCCCTGGGCCCGCCTGGCGCTGGACAACGCCCTGAAGGCACGCTCGGCACCTTCTAAACGCCGCCCCGCCAAAACCCGCCCACGCAAGGCCTGAGCCTTGTGCGAAGCGGCTGCGCAGTCAGGGCTGGTTGGCTTCCAACCCGGTCAGTACCCGGCCCTTGCCGGCAACAAAATACTGCAGGTAGCCGGCAAGCCCGGTCAACATGCGCGCGAAGGCACGCACCGAGATCATGATCTCGTCGTCGCCTTGCAGCGTTGGCCTGGCCAGCACATCGCGCCAACCGGACTCCTCGGTCGGCACGGGTTGCAAACGCGCGGCAACCGGCTCCCAGCTAAAGTAGACCGGCTCATTGACGGCGTCGCCAAACGGCTCCACCACCACGTGCTGGCCCGGCATCAGGCGCAACTGTTCGCCGGGGTGCAAGACCACGTCGCCCCAGTCGTTGGCCGGCCCGTGGTGCGGACCGTCCAGCGTGACCCAGACATGCCCCTGGGCGATGCGCAGAACTCCGGCCTCGCCCGGGTTCAGGGTGACGGCCCGCTCGGGCGCCAGCTTCCAGAAACCAGGAAGCGCGACTCCGTCCGTAGATTGTTGCAATTTGAGCGCACTGTTGGCAACCATGAGATTCTCCTTTTGAACCGATTGAGACTCAATCATCCTGTCAAAGCGCGCCCTGGTCCAATGAAATCGAACTACACTATTCATTCGAAAAGCGCATCAATCATGTCCTGACGGAAAGTTTGCCCGGCGATGCAACACTCGGAAAATCACCTGCGTACCCGGCCCATCGCGGCCGGCCATCTGCGCGCCTTCGAAGCCGTGGCCCGGCACCTCAACTTCCGCGCCGCCTCGGAGGAACTGTCCCTGACCCAGAGCGCGGTCAGTCGCCAGATCCAGGCCATGGAAGAGGAAGTGGGTGTGGCGCTTTTCCTGCGCCACACGCGCGCGGTGGAGCTCACCGGTGCAGGCGCCCAATTGCTGCAAGCCGTGGTGCCCGCGCTGGAGCGGCTCGACAACGCGGTGCGCCTGATACGGCGCAGCGCCGGGCGCAAGAGTGTGTCCATCAGTACCTGGGCTTCGTTCGCGTCGATGTGGCTGATACCCCGGCTGGAGGCATTCCAGAACGAACACCCCGACATCGACATCCGCATCGACGCCAGCGATACACCGGTCGATATGGACACGGCCGACGTGGACGTGGCCTTGCGTTACACACGCCCGGGTTCGGCCTCTTCCCCGGCCCATGCCATACGCCTGTTCGGCGAGCAGCTGACACCGGTCGCCAGTCCATGGCTGCTCAAGAGTGGCCATGCGCTCAAACGCGGCAGCGACCTGAGCCATTTTGCGTTGATCGAAGCCAGCGACGGGCACCGCAATCCGAACATGGAAGTGCTGGCCTGGCGGCGCTGGCTCGACGCCCACGGCCTGCAGACCCTGGAGCCCAAGCGCTGGCTGTATTTCAACTACGCGCACCAGATCGCGCAGGCGGCGCTGACCGGCCAGGGCATCGCCTTGGCGCGCTTGCCGCTGGTGGCCGACAGCCTGGCCAGCGGCGATCTGGTGGAGATACTGCCCGGTATGCGGCTGGAGTCCCCGCTGGCCTACTGGCTGATCATCGGCCCACGCTCAGGCGCAAGGCCCGAGATTGCTGCCTTTTGCCGATGGCTGCAGGCCCAGGCAGAGTTGACCCGGGTGGCGATTGGCGACCCCGGTGGCCCCGGGACGGCCAAGCCCGGCACACTACCTACACCGGCCAAACCTGGCCGTTTTCGTTGAGTATCGCGTCCAGCGGTATGTCGTGCGGCTGGGGTTCGAAGTCGGGCAGGAAGCCATTGGTAAAACCCAGGCCTACCGTGTAGGGCCGGGGCTGCAAGGTGGCCAGCGTGCGGTCGTAGAAACCACCGCCGTAACCCAGGCGGTAGCCGCCCGGCCCGTAACCCACACAGGCCACGAACAGCACGGTGGGCACGATGACTTCGGTGTCCTTGGGTTTTGGAATGCCGTAAGCGTCTTCCTCCATGCGGCAACCGGGGTACCAGACATGAAAAATCAGCGTCTTGTGCACCTTGTCCACCACCGGCAAACCGATGCGCCGGGGTTGCGGCTGGTCGAGCAATTCGCCGTCTTCCTTCCAGCGGTGCAAGGCCGGCAAGGGGTCAAACTCACCCTTGATAGGCCAGTAGGCGCCGATCACCGTATCGGGCCGCCCCACCAGCCAGATACGCATCACGTTTTGCAGTACATCGGCGCGCTGCTGCCGGTCCGGCATGTCCAGCCGTTGTTGAACAAGGGCCTTGCGAAGGGCTTTCTTTTCCAGCGTCTTTTCGTCTTCGGAGTTGTCCATAATCCCCACATGCAGTTCCCAGCCATTTTGACATTGATCGCCATGGCCCTGGCACTGTTCCTTGGGCCCGCACCGAGTGCGCTGGCCCAGTCCAAGGAAACCGCGCGCGGCGACGACACCATCCTGGAGATGGCCGAGGCCTTCAAGAAGGCGGACCGCAAACGCCTGGCTGTCCTGCTGCCGCAAGTGCGTGGTCACGCCCTGGAGCCCTGGGCCGCCTACTGGGAACTGCGTGCCCGGCTCGAGTCGGCCAGCAACAAGGAAATCCAGGACTTTTTGCAGCGTTACGCCGGCACCTACCAGGAAGACCGCATGCGCAACGACTGGTTGCAGCTGCTCGGCCAGGTGCGCGACTGGGCCACCTTCATGGCCGAGTACCCCAAGTTCCGCATGGGTGACGACCGCTCGCTGCGCTGTTATTCCTTATTGACTGACTTCAATACCAGCGGCGCCGATGTAGTGGCCCAGGTGCAGGACCTGTGGCTGGCGCAAAAAGAGGCCGATGACGCGTGTGCCGCGGCGGCCGAGCAGCAGCTCAAGGCCGGCAAACTCAAACCCCATGTGGCCTGGCTGCGCGCGCGTATGGGCATGGAAAACGACCGCTTGCGTATTGCCACCCAGGCGGTGGGCTTGCTCAACCCGGATTGGGCTACCCGCGTCAACACGATCTATTCCAACCCGGCGCGTTACCTGGACGAAAAACTCACCGCCTTGCTGCCGCGCACCAGGGAGTTCGTGACGCTGGCCATGATCCGGCTGGCGGTGGACGACCCGGCACAAGCGGCCGAACAAATGGAAAAACTGCGCTGGAAGACCCAGCTTTCGCAGGAGGAACGCAGTTGGGTCTGGGGCGTGATCGGCAAACGCGCGGCAATGCGCCTGTCCGACAATGCAATGGCATATTTCGGCAATGCGCCCGACAAACTGCTGCAGGAGGACCACCTGGTCTGGAAGGTGCGCGCGGCATTACGCGCCGGCAAGTGGGCGCAGGTGCTGGAGGCCACTGCGGCGATGCCGGATGCGCAGCGCAACGACCCGGCCTGGGTGTATTGGCGCGCCCGCGCCCTGTTGAGCCCGGGCCGCTCCGAGACCGAGCGGGCACAGGCCACGACCCTGCTGCAAAGCATTGCCAGCGTGCGCGGCTTTTACGAGCAGCTTGCGTTGGAAGAGCTGGGCCAGAAGATCAGCGTGCCCGAACGCCCGGTGCCGTTGAGCGCCGAGGAAAAAGACGCTGCGCGCCAGAACCCCGGGCTTACCCGCGGCCTGTACGCGATCACCATCGGCTTGCGCAGCGAGGGCGTGCGTGAATGGAACTACAGCATAAATTTGCATGACCGGGGCGGCATGGACGACCGCGCCCTGCTGGCCGCAGCCGACCTGGCCTGCCAGCGCGAGGTATGGGACCGCTGCATCAACACCAGCGAACGCACGCGCGCAGTGATCGATTTCGAGCAGCGTTTCCCGATGCCGTTCAAGGCAGCCGTGGTCAAACGCGCCACCCAGATCGGCCTGGACCCGGCGTATGTGTACGGTCTGATCCGGCAGGAGAGCCGCTTCATCATGGATGCAAAATCCACCGTGGGAGCGTCGGGCCTGATGCAGGTCATGCCGGCCACCGCGCGCTGGACCGCCAAGAAGATAGGGCTGGACAACTTCACCACCAGCCAGCTCACCGACCGCGAGACCAATATCGCGATTGGCACCGGCTACCTGAAGCTGGTGCTGGATGACTTTGCAGGCTCCATGCCCATGGCCGCCGCGGCTTACAACGCCGGGCCGGGCCGGCCGCGCAACTGGCGCAATGGTCCGGTTCTGGACGCGGCCATCTGGGCCGAGAACGTACCTTTTAACGAAACGCGGGACTACGTCAAAAAGGTGCTCAGCAACGCCACCAACTACGCGGCCCTGTTGACAGGCCAACCGCAGTCGCTCAAGGCCCGGCTGGGAACGGTAGGACCGCGCACCGGCAACCCGGACACCGAGAACAAGGATTTGCCATGAGCCGCCAGGCCGCTCCCAAGGCGCATAGCGCCGCAGTGCGTAGCACGAAGGTTATCTGATGAAGCGAATCCTGGTGTTGGGTGGTACCGGTTTTGTGGGCCGCGATCTGCTTGAAAAGGCTGGCCAACTGCATTGCCGCGTCACCGTCCCCACACGCCGCATGGAGCGCGCCAAGCCGGTATGGAGCCTGCCTTGGGTGGACCCGATGGAAGCCGATATCCACGACGAGGCAAGCCTGGCCCGCCTGGTACGCGGGCACGACGCGGTGGTCAATCTGGTGGCCATACTGCATGGCACGGAAACGGCGTTCAACAAAGTGCATGTGGACCTGGTGCACAAGCTGGTGCGCGCCTGCCGGGCCGGTGGTGTGCGCCGCGTTGTCCATGTCAGCGCGCTGGGGGCGGCGGCAGACGCGCCTTCGATGTATCAGCGCAGCAAGGCGCAAGGCGAAGCGGCGCTGCTGGCAAGCGGGCTCGATGCGACTATCCTGCGCCCGAGCGTGATCTTTGGCGCCGGTGACCGGTTTTTGAACCTGTTTGCCAAGCTGCAGGCGATCTTTCCGGTGATGCCTCTGGCCGGTGCCGCGACGCGGTTTCAGCCGGTGTGGGTGGAAGACGTAGCGCAGGCCATCGTCAATACGCTTCGCATGCGGGCCGGCGTGGGCGCAACACAAGCACCCCCAAACGCACCGGCAAAGGTGGCAACTGGTGCGGCAATGAATGCTTCGATTTATGAAGCCTGCGGACCGGACGTGTTCACGTTGCGCGAACTGGTGCAACTGGCCGGGCGCCTGTCCGGGCACCCGCGCCCGGTGTTTGCGCTGCCCATGACCCTGGGTCGCCTGCAGGCCAGGCTGATGGAACTGGGCCCCGGCGAGCCCTTGATGAGCCGTGACAACCTGGAAGCGATGAAAACCGACAGCGTGGCCAGCGGCGGCTTGCCCGGCCTGCAGGCGCTGGGCGTGTCACCCAGCGCACTCGAAGCCATCGCCCCGAGTTACTTGCAGTCCCGCACCGCCGACCAGATGCTGGCCAGACGCAGGGCGGCCGGGCGTTTCTAAGTAAGCCAGCCTTTACATTTGACATGAATTGAGGTTTCTGCAATCATACTGAGTAAATTTACTCAATATAATTTTATGAGCTTCTATCGACGTCAAGTTCGAGCACTGCGCGAGCGTCTGGAAGAACCACCACGGTTCATCACGATTGTGGCCGGACCCAGACAAATTGGCAAAACCACCTTGGTGCGCCAGGCGCTGGAGCAATGCGCACACTATTTTCTTGCGGTTGACCAGCCCACTGAGTCACACCCATTCGCCCAAGATAGTCCCATAACGGCCACCGGCGAGGTTGACGGTACCCGCCGAGATGCCGCTTGGCTGATACGCAATTGGCAGAACGCGCGGCAACAACTGAAGGCGTTCAAGCTCCACTACCCAGAACAGCCATTCGCCTTTGTAGTGGACGAAATCCAGAAAATTGCGCGCTGGTCCGAAGCCGTGAAAGGCTTATGGGATGCGGATCGCGCCCAAGGCCTGGAAATGCACGTGGTATTACTGGGGAGTTCGCCACTGCTGATGCAAAAAGGCCTGACCGAAAGCCTGACAGGTCGCTATGAACTCATGCGTGTCAGCCATTGGTCATTCCTCGAGATGCACCAAGCGTTTGATTTCACCCTCGACGAATACCTGTATTTTGGTGGTTACCCCGGTAGCGCTCCGCTAATACGTGAAGAAGAACGCTGGCGCAACTACGTCCTGGCTAGCTTGGTGCAACCCAGTATCGATACCGATATTCTTCAAATGACTCGAGTGGTCAAACCCGCACTGCTCAAACAGCTTTTTGCGCTGGGGGCGAGCTATTCCGGCCAGATTCTCGCGCTGCGCAAAGTCAAGGGGCAAATGGTCGATGCCGGCAACGAAACCACTCTTGCAGATTACCTTGATTTGCTGGGAACCGCAGGCCTATTGACGGGGCTGCACAAATACCATATCGGCGTCGCACGCAGACGAGCATCCCCTCCCAAATTCAACGTACTCAATACAGCGCTGATGTCCAGCGCCACACCGTATACGTTTGCCCAAGCGCAGGCCGATCGCAGCTACTGGGGGCGTTTGGTCGAGAGTGCAGTGGG
>JANLPN010000348.1:0-3922 GCA_031367285.1 Betaproteobacteria bacterium
AAAAAATGCCAGCACGGCCAACGGCACCAAGCCCCTGGCCCGCTCAGGGCGTGGCGCGGTCCATCGTCACGCCGGCCAGGCCACCTTGCGTGGCATGGTGGATGATGGGGCAGTTCAACACCACGCTGGTGGTCTCCAGCACCACCAGGCCCTTCTCGGCGGAATCCAGTATCTGCTCCTGCGACTTCAGCGTGCGGGGGAGTTGCCCCGCGCGCCAGGTGACCGTGACCATCTGCCACAGGGGGCTGTAAGCAGTGTCACGGTTCAGATGGCCTAACGGGGCGGGAGCCGACGCAAAGACGCTGCCCTGAGTGAAGTTGGTGACGGCATACACCTTGTCCACCAGGGAGCGTTGCCCGTTGTGTCCCGGCAGGGCATTGGCCAGCGCAGGCACGAAATTGGCATTCTTGGCCTTGGCTACGGTGGCGTCCGATATGTCAGTGGTGACATAGGCCACCTCCTGTCCATCGGCCCAGCCGCGCAGCAACGGAAAATGCGCCCTGGGGCCGTCCGCGGAGGGCGCGCTGGCGCAGGCCGCCAGCAGCACCGCTGCGAGCGCCGCGGTGGCCTTGCGCGAAAGGCCTGCAAGGCTGGTGGCGCAGGCGCGTGGACGCGTGAAGTGCGCCGCCGCGATGCGCTGGTTGTCTGGCATGGGTGCTTTCCGTGCTGCCGAAGCCGCCATGGTAGTTTCCTGCTAGCAGGACAGCAACTGCTTGCGTGCCCGGTGCAGGCGCACAAACAGGTTTTCTTCGCTGATCGCGAGTTTCTCGCACACGGCTTCGGTGGACTGGTCCTGCAGCACACGCAGCTGCATTACATCGCGAAGGGAGGCCGGCAAAGCGTCGATACGTTGCAGCGTCTGGGCCAGCAGCTCGCGCTGCTCGGCCACCTCGTCGGGCCGGGGGGCGGGACAGGCGATGGCCATTGCCCCTTCGTCGTCGGACTCCGTGTCCAGACTGTCGGTGCCGGCGCGCTGGCGCACCAGGTCCACGATCTTGTGCTTGAGGATGGCAGTGAGCCAGGAGCGCAGGGCGGAGCGGCCGGCAAACGCGGCGCGGCCGGACAACACGGCTTCAAACACATCGTGCACCACGTCCTCGGCCAGCATCGGGTCGTGCAGCTTGCGCCGCGCAAAACGCACCAGGTCATTGCGGTGCGACACCATTTCACGCCACGGCACGCTGACCGCAAGTGCGGGGTTGAAGGTCGGGTTAAAGGTTGGGCCGAAGGAGTCGAAGGTGGCGGTGTTCATGCTGGCGTCCTGGGTGGTTGGTCGATGGAATGGACTTTGCGCCCCGCACCTCGCGCCAGAATCGCGAAACATCACAGCCAGATAACATTTGCGTAAGAAGCACCTGACCTGGGCCGACAATCCGCGTATGCCTTCCACCATCCTCGTAGCCGAAGACCAGGCCGATATCCGCGACCTGTTGGTGATGAACCTGCGTAATGCCAATTACGAGGTGACCGCCGTGGCGGACGGCGTGGCGGCGCTGGCGAGCCAGAGCGAACACCCCAGCGATTTGCTGATCCTGGACCTGATGATGCCGGGGCTGGACGGGCTGGAGGTGTGCAAGGCGCTGCGCGCGCGCGGGCGCAATATGCCCATCCTCATGTTGACCGCCAAATCGACCGAACTCGACCGCGTGCTGGGGCTAGAGCTGGGTGCGGACGACTACCTGACCAAGCCGTTTTCGCTGGCCGAGCTGTTGGCACGCGTCAAGGCGCTGCTGCGCCGAGCCGACCTGCAGCGCGCCGCACAGGCCAATACAACGACACCGGCCACGATACGCAATGGCGACCTGGAAGTATTGCCGGCCAAACGCGCCGTACGTTACCGCGGCGACGCGCTGGACTTCACGGCGCTGGAGTTCGACCTGCTGCTGTATTTTGTGCAGCACCCGGGCCACGTGTTCTCGCGCGCGCAGTTGCTGGGCGCGGTATGGGGTTACACCCACGATGGCTACGAACACACGGTCACCACGCACATCAACCGCCTGCGCGCCAAACTTGAGGCCGACCCGATGCGGCCCGAGCTAATCCTTACCGTGCGCGGCGCGGGCTACAAGATGCGGGAAGCACCGGGGTGAGAATTTTCCGACGGGCCGCCCCGAGGTTCACGCAGTGCGGCGGAGCCAAAATTAGCCCCCATGGGGCTGAGCCCTGCGGCTCCCAATCTGCCTGCGCAGATTGGGACAGGGCGAAGAACGGTCGCCTATGGCGTCCGTCCGTCCAGCGAGGACTTGCGTCATCGGTTGCCACCGATGCCGGGGCAGTGCCGAGCCCCGACACGCGCGGTAGCGCGGGACGCAAGGGGGCCGTATGAGCGTTCGCCTCAAGATCGCGCTGACGATTTTTTGCACGGGGGCGTTGACGGCGCTGGGTGTGATCGCCACCGTGTTGTTTGCTTTCCAGCGGTTCGAGCACGAAACCACGTTCCACCGCGCCGATGCTTTTTTGGGCCGCGTGGTGGGCATGTACGACAACATGTTCGAAATGCACGCGCGCCAACCGGAGGAGTTCAACCAGTTTCTGCGCAACCTGGTGCTGTTCGAGCCCGACACCCAGCTTTACCTGCTGGACGCGCAAGGCACCGTGTTGTCGTCCACCGGCAGCGCCAGATTGCCGCCCGGCTTCAAGGTGGCGCTGCGTCCGGTGCAGCAAGCCGTAAGTGGTGACGACATGCCGTATGTGATGGGCGACGACCCGGAGCGTATGGACGCCAATGCGGTGATTGCCGCGCGGCCGGTGCGCCGCACCCTGATCCGCAATGACGAGCCGGTGGCTGGTTATCTGTACCTGGTGGCCCACCAACCGGTGTTGTCCAAGGGGCGCCTGCAAATCTTTGGCAGCACGTTTGCCAAGCCCGCGCTGACCGCCATCGTCGGCGTGGTGGTGCTCGCCACCTTGCTCGCGGCCTGGATTATTGCCGCCGTCACGCAGCCGCTGCGCCAATTGACGGACGCAGTGGCAACGCTGTCGCAGCGCGGGCTCGATGATGGCGCGCGCGGTGCACCAGGGGCGCTGCTGCCTGCGCGTACGCGGGACGAGTTCGGCCAGCTCACCGCTGCGTTTGAGATGATGCTTGATACGGTGCGCCGGCAGTGGGCCGCGTTGCGCCGGCTGGACCATTTCCGCCGCGAGGGCGTGAGCAACCTGTCGCACGACCTGCGGTCCCCGCTCACGGCCACTGCCGCCTGCCTGGAAACCCTGGAGGGCCGCTGGCTCCATGACGACGCGCGTGCGGCCGACCGCGAGCTGGTGGTGATAGCGCTGCGCAACACCCGCAACGCCGCGCGGCTGGTGCAGTCGCTGGGCGACTTGGCACAACTGGACGAGCCCGAGTTCAAGTTGCGGACCGAAGTGCTGGACGCCGGTGAGCTGCTGGACGACATCGCGCTGCGCTTTGGCCAGCGCGCCGACGGCCTGGGTGTGACGCTGCAGGCGCAGCACCCGGACGGCGCGCCAGCGCCTTTTGCCGCGCTGGATATCGAACTGTTCGAACGCGCCATTGCCAACCTGGTCGACAACGCACTCAAGTTTTGCCGCGCGGGCGACCGCATCACGCTGGCCGCTCGGGTGGCCGGTGGCCGGGTCGAGGTGAGCGTGAGCGATACCGGGCCGGGAATTCCGGCGGGTGACGTGCCGCACCTGTTCGACCGCTTTTTCCAGAGCCGCAACAACGTGGCGCCAGCCACCGGGGAGGGTGGCAAGGGCCTGGGCCTGGCCATCGTCAAACGTATCGCCGAGCTGCATGGCGGCGAAGTGGCGGTAAGCGGCCGCGAAGGCGAAGGAACACAGGTCACGCTCACACTGCCTGCAGCCCCGGTTTGAGTCGGTGCCGGTGTGGTGCACCGCCTTGTTATCCTGTGGCCATGACCGAACCCGTCCGCCTGGCCAAACGTGTTGCCGAACTTGTGCC
>JANLPN010000500.1:0-8025 GCA_031367285.1 Betaproteobacteria bacterium
ATCGTCCATGGTCCCCAGGGCCTTGAACAGTATCTCGTCCACCTTGGGGTTGCAGTACTTGGACCAGTTGACGACACCCATGCCCTTGCTGGGGTCCTCACACGCTATCAAGGCACGCAGGGGCGAGGTCAGATCGTTGGAACCGCCCCAGGCAATCAGCGCGACCGAGAACTCGAACTTCGCACCACGCGGCGCATACACCGCCATCGGCATGGTCTCGACCTTGCTGTCTATGCCGACCCGCGTGAACATCTGCGCAATGGTCTGGGCCACTTTCTCGTCGTTGACGAGGCGGTTGTTCGGCCCATGGACGGTCAGGCCAAAGCCGTTCGGGTAACCGGCCTGGGCCATCAATTTTTTGGCGCCATCGGCGTCGAACTTCTGCGCCTTCAATGCCGGATTGAAACCGGACGACGCAGGCACCACCAGATTCTCGGTGGGCTCGGACAAACCTTCCATGACGCGTTCCCGGATCGCATCGCGGTTGATGGCCATCGACAGGGCGTGCCGCACCCGCACGTCCTTGAGCGGATTCTTGGGCAATACGGCGCCGCTCTTGTCGGTCACGAAGGGAGATTTGTCGCGCCAGTCGGCGAACAGGAACACCATGCGCTCCGAAGTCTTGGTCACCAGGCTCAGATTGGGGTCCTTGCGCACCCGTTCGATGTCGGGCGTGGGCACGTTCTCGATCGCCTGCACGTCGCCGGCCAGCAGCGCCGCCAGGCGGGTGGACGGATTGGAAATAAAGCGGATCGTGACCGTGGCCCAGGGTGATTTGTAAGGGCCGTTGTAGGTATCGCTGCGCTCCATCTCGATGCGGTCATCGCGCAGGAACCTGACGAACTTGTAGGGGCCGCTGCCCACCATGCCCTTGCCGCTGGCGAAGTCGTCGCTGGACAGGCCCTCGGTAGCCTTTTTGCTCACGATGATCAGCGAAACCATGTCGGAGGGCAACAGCGGCGACGGTTGCCCGGTGGTAAGCCGCACCGTGCCGGAGTCCATGATCTTCTTGTTGATGATGGCCTTGGTAAACAGCGTAAAACTCGCCGGGCTGTTTTTGATGGTGGCGGGCCGATCCAGCGAATAGACCACATCTTCCGCCGTCACCGGGCTGCCGTCGCTGAATTTGGCGCCCTTGCGGATCTTGAACTCCCAGGTCAGCCCGTTGACCAGGCTCCAGGACTCGGCCAGCCCCGGTACGAACCTGCCGTTTTCGTCGCGCTTGACCAGCGGCTCGAACATGTGTTCGATCACGTTGGCGTTGGTGGTGATGTTCTGGAAATGCGGGTCCATCGAAGTGGGTGGACTGCTCATCGCCAGCTTGAAGTCCTGCGCCATGACCGGCCCAGCCATGCAGCAGGCCGCAACAACGGCGGGAACCAGAAATCGCAGAAAACCGATTGATCTAGACATCCAAATCTCCTTCACATTCAAAAAAACAAAACGCGGGAACCGCTTGTAGTGCTGGCGATTCGCGCTTGCCGGGCTCGGTATTTCATCGTGCAACCATGCATCCTAGCCGCGATGGCCCACCCTGTGTGGAAATCGCTTTACAAAGCGGCCAGTCCGCCCAGCGCCTCGGCCAGCATGGCATTGGACTGGTAGACCTGCATCAGCTTCCATTGCGCGCGCGCCGGATAGAAGCGTTCGCGCATCTCGGCGCGCAAGGCAAGACCCTGCTTCGAGCGCGGGTCCCCATGCTGGAACAACCAGTTTTCGGCCCGGATCACGTCGTGCCCGCCTTCTTCGCCGGTTCTGAGTTCGACCAGGCACAGGGTCACGGGCTTGCCGGGAAGGATGTCCGGCAGCGCATAAAAAAGATTGCCCGGAGTTTCCGACTGCGCGTTTTTGCCATGCGCGGCCTTGTCCTCGGCGATCACACTCACGTGGGCAAACCAGTTGCGCGTGTGGGCACCGGCATGGTCATCGTCGATGAAGAGATCGCAAAAACCGTACACGCCGCCGCCCGTGTGGTAATCGATGACGGCCACATGGCTGGCACGTGCCGCATGTCTGGCCACCAGTTCTCGGAACAGCCGGTTGGACCAGGTCGGCTGGGCGCCACCGTAGAAGATGCCGCGCGGGTTGACGTATTGCCCGCCATGCATGGCCTTGCAGGTGATGTCGTGCTGCTCGCTGTTGAGAAAGCTGGCGATCGCGGCATTGTGTTCGCTCAATGATGGCTCGGCCCATTCGGCGGGGTCGATATGCCGCGCGATGGCTTCGTAATCCGGGTTGGCCGGGTGCGCCTGGGCGTGGTCGACAAAATTGCGGTTCAGGTCCACGTTGTCTTCGTTGACCCGCCGGCCCCAGGCAAAACCATGGGGATTGATCGCATGGATCAGCAGCACGGCCGTGTCCTGGGGCCGGATGCGTTCGAACCAGCGCTCCTCCAGCCAGGCAACGTGGCAGCCCGAGCCCGCATAACCCTCGATGCCATGGGTGCCAGAGACCAGGATCAGCAGTTTGCCCGCGTCCTCGGGGCCGATCCAGGCCACGTCGGTAATACAGTCCTCGCCGTCCGGGCCTTTGGCCGGGTTGGTGTGGGAAGACAGCAGCCGTGCCCCGCCATGTGCCACCGCGGCAAGAAATTTGGCGCGGGCGCCGGTGTAGCTGTCGGCAAAATAATCGGCAATGCGGTTCATGGGTACTCCAAGGGTCTCGCAGCATCTTAGATGGGGTGTGAGCCTGCCCATGTAAGGCGCTTTACATCGGCAGTCAATTGCTTTACAGCCACCGCTAAACTAGCGAGCCATGCAGATCCACCCTCCCGCGAAGCCGTCGCCAGATGCCGGCCGCGATATCGCCCAGAATGGACCGGTGGTTTCCGCGTGGCTGACCAATCTGCGTTTTCGCTGGGACGAGACCATCCAGGGTGCGCGGACCCGGCATTTCGCCAAAGACGAAACCCTGTTCCTGGAGGGCAAGACCGCCGACAAGGTGTATGTGATCCTGGACGGCCGTGTCCGCCTGACCACCTATGCCTTCGACGGACGCGAGCGGCACCTGATGATCATCGGCCCCAACGGCCTGGTCGGGGACTGCGGGCTGCTGTCCACAAGGAGTTACGTTGTCTCCGCCGTGGCGGCCGTCGATGCTACGGTGTGCGCCGTACCGGCCGCCACCATGCTGGGTGCGTGGAAGGACAAGCCGGAGCTTTTCAGCCAGCACCAGGAACTGTCGAGCATGCGGTTTCGCATCATGCTGCAGCACCTGGCCTTGCAAGGCGCCAATTCGGCGCGCCGCCGCGTCTGCCACCACCTGCTCGGCCTGATGAACAGTTACGGCGCGCCGCACCGTGACGGCACGGTCATTTCCATCACCTTCACGCAGCAGGAAATGGGCAATATCTGCGGCTTGTCGCGCGTCAGTGTTTCCAATATCTTCACTACGCTGGAGCGCGAAAGCATAATTGCCCGCTCGGGCCGGCTGATCGTGATTTGTGATGCGCAGCAGCTGGTGCAGCAGTCCAGAATCTGAGGCCCGATCCCCGAACTTGCCGCCGCTGTAAAGCATTTGACAACGCCGGCGGTGGCTCGCCGGATAAGCTGTGCACCTGTACCCACCCCGAACCTGTCCATGATTCCCGCTTCACCTCCTGGCGACCAGCGCACCCTCGACACCCGTGGCGTACGCGGCGCCCAGGTGCTGATGGGCTGTAACACGCTGGAGCCTACCCTGGCGTTTTTTACCGGGCGCCTGGGTTTTCGCATTGACGCGATTTTCCCGGCCGACGATCCTTCGACCGCCATGATTTCCGGCTACGGCCTGCAGATCCGGCTGGTTCGCGGGCTGAGCAGCGGCGTGTCGGTGATCTACCTGTTGTGTGATGACCCGCTGGCCACCGGTGCGGACTCCTCGCAGCTTGTGGCACCCAATGGGGTCACGGTCAAGCTGGTGGCCGCCGACCCGCCCATGCAGGTGCCCACCACCCAACAAGCGCTGGTGCTGACGCGCGCGGCCAGCGGCGACCATTGGGGCCTGGGCCGTGCCGGGCTGCGTTACCGCGACCTGCTGCCCGGGCGCCACGGCGGTGCATTTATCGCCTCGCATATCCGGGTACTGGAAGGCGGCCCGGTGCCGGATTACGTGCATTTCCACAAGATACGCTTCCAGGCCATCTTCTGCCGCAAGGGCTGGGTGCGGGTGGTGTACGAGAGCCAGGGCGAACCCTTTGTGATGCAGGCCGGCGACTGTGTATTGCAGCCCCCTCTGATCCGCCACCGCGTGCTGGAGAGCTCCGCCGGCGCCGAAGTGGTGGAGATTGGTGCGCCGGCCGAACACATCACCATGGCCGACCACGCCCTCAGCCTGCCGACTGCGGACCTGCAACCGGAGCGCGACTTCGGTGGCCAGCGTTTTGTGCGCCATATTGCCGCGCAAGCCCCCTGGGTGGCGTGGCGCATGGCGGGTTTTGAAGCCCAGGACACCGGCATCGGTGCGGCCACTTCCGGCCTGGCCGGTATACGCGTGGTTCGCCCGGCCGGGCCGGGGGCCAGCGGGCGCCAGAGCCATGCCACCGAGTTCTGTTTCTACTTCGTCTTGTCCGGCGCCGTGACACTGCAACTTGACGGCATGCCGCAGGTTCTGGCGGCTGACGACTGCGTCACGATTCCCGGGGGGTTGGCCTACAGCCTGGTTGACACCAGCCGCGATCTGCGCCTGCTTGAAATTACGCTGCCGGCTACTTTTGAGGTGAACCGGGCATGAGCCGCCCGGCCGTTCCCAAGGCAACAACGAAGTTGCGGCGCAGACTCACAATTGCGCGCAGCGCTTGTGATGTAGGAGCCAATGCCGCAGTGGGCAGAATGGAGGATGCCTGATGAGCTGGGACGCCATCATTGTTGGCGGGGGGCATAACGGCCTGGCGGCCGCCGTACACCTGGGCAGCAAAGGCTGGAAGGTGCTGGTGCTGGAGCAGGCCGCCGTGGCGGGTGGTGCGGTCAAGACCGCCGAAGTGACCCTGCCCGGCTTTCGCCACGACCTGTATGCGATGAACCTGAGCATGTTCGCGGGCTCAGCCTTTTATGCCGCGCACAAAGCGAAGCTCGACACGGCCGGGCTGGACCTGCTGCCGGCATCGCACAGCTTTGCCTCGGTGTTCGACGACGGGCGTTGGCTGGGCGTGGACACCGACCTGGCCGCCACCAGTGCACGTATCGCCGCGCGCAACCCGCGCGACGCCGAAACCTGGCGCACCATGCTGGCCGGATTTGGCGCCGACGCACCGCACCTGTTTGCGCTGCTCGGCACGCCGGTTCCGTCCTGGGCACTGGCGCGTGTGGTGTGGAGCATGTGGCGCGCCAAAGGCCTGGCCTGGTGCATGGACACGCTGCGCATGTTGTTGTCGAGCCCACGCAGCTGGCTCGGTGCCCGCTTTGAGGACGAAGGCCTGCAGGCCATGATGGGTGCCTGGGGCATGCACCTAGATTTCGGCCCGGACGTCGCTGGTGGCGCGCTGTTCCCCTACCTGGAATCGATGGCCAACCAGGCCTTTGGCATGGCGCTGGGCCAGGGCGGTGCCGACACCATCATCCGCGCCATGCTGCGCGTGATAGATGAGGCGGGTGGCGAGGTGCGTACCGGTTGCACGGTTGCGGCCATCGATGTGGAAGGCGGCCGGGCACGCGGCGTGGTGCTGGCCGACGGCACGCGCCTGGTGGCGGACAAGGCGGTGATTGCCAATATTCATCCGAAGATTTTGTACGGGCGCATGCTGGCGACGTCATCCGCCGACGTGGCGGCTGGCGCATCACCCACCGCCGGTTCACCTACTTTGGGGCTTGAATGGCGAAACACGCTGACCGCGTCACTGCTCGCGGCAACGTCGCCGTTGCCAGCACCCGCCCGCCTGCGTCCTGGCCCCGGAACCATGATGATCCACCTGGCGCTGCGCGAACTGCCGGCCTGGCGCGCCGGGCCGGAGCTGCGCAAATTTGCCTATGTACATATCGCGCCTTCGCTGGACCAGATGGCGCGCACTTACCGCGAAGCCATGGCCGGCCTGCTGCCCGCCGAGCCGGTGCTGGTGGTGGGCCAGCCCACGGTCTACGACCCGGGCCGCGCGCCGGGCGGCCAACATATCCTGTGGGTGCAGGTGCGTGTATTGCCGGCCGACGTACGCGGCGACGCGGCCGGCGTGCTGGCACCCGCCGCGTGGAGCGAACTCAAGGAGGCTTATGCAGACCGCGCTCTCGCTTTGCTGGAGCGCCACGCGCCCGGCACCGCCGCACAGGTGCTGGCACGCCACGTGTTGTCACCGGCCGACCTGGAGCACGACAACCCCAACCTGGTGGGCGGCGACAGCCTGTCGGGCAGCCACCACCTGGACCAGTTCTTCTGCTTTCGCCCCGCTTTCGGGCACTCGCGCTGGCGCACCGGCGTGGCCGGCCTGTACATGGTCGGCGCATCCACCTGGCCGGGTGCCGGAACGGGCGCGGGGTCGGGGTTTATGCTGGCCAAGGATCTTGCAGGGGCCTAGCCTGCAGAAGAAACCCGCTTGCCTTACGTCGGCCGCTAAAAAACCTTGCCCGGATTAAGCACATTGCGCGGATCGAGCAGGCCCTTGATCTGGCGCATCAGGGCCAACTCTTCGGGGGAACGGGTATAGGACAGAAAAGGTTTCTTGACCAACCCTATGCCGTGTTCGGCCGACACCGTGCCGCCGACGCCGCGCACGATGCCGTAGACGATGTCGTCCACCTCCTGCTGCGGCTGGTCGACGCCTGCCGAAGGCACATTGACCACCACGTGCAGGTTGCTGTCGCCGATATGGCCGTAACACAGCACGCGCGCATCGGAAAAGGCGGCCTTGACGTCGTGCTGGATGCGCACTACCGCGTCGCCCATCCGCGAAGTCGGCAAGCCGATGTCGAAACCAATGATCTTGCCCAGCACGCGGCCGTATTCGGACACGCTTTCGCGCACCGCCCAGAGGTCACGCGCATCACGCTCGGACGCGGCCATCACCACGTCGGCCAGCACGCCGGACTCCAGCAGCGGAGTCAGGCAATTCTCCAGATGGGTGGTTTCGGCACCAGCGTGGAAACCGCTGGCCTCGATCAGCACGTAAACGCCGTGCGGCTGCGCGAACGCGCGGCGCAAATGCGGCAGCCCGTCCGTCATGGTGTCCAGGAAACCGGGCCACATGACCTCGAACGAGGACAGCGACGGCCCCAGATTCGCGCGCGCCGCCTGGAGCAGCTCGAGCACCGCATCAAAATCGCGGCAGCCGCACAGGGCGTTGGCCACCGACAGCGGCTTGGCCTGCAGGCGCAGCACCGCGCGCGTGATGATGCCCAAGGTGCCTTCGGAACCGATCAGCAATTGCTTGAGATCGTAGGCCGCGTTGTTCTTGATCATCTTGTTGAGTGAAGACACGATGGTGCCGTCGGGCAGCACGTATTCCAGCCCCAGCACCTGGTCGCGCGCCATGCCGTAGCGGATCACGCGGTTGCCGCCGGCATTGGTGGAGATATTTCCGCCTAGGGTGCAGGAGCCGCGCGCGCCCAGGTCAAGCGGGAAGTACAGGCCGGCTTCCTCGGCCGCCGTCTGTACCACAGCCAGTGGTGTACCGGCCAGGACCGTCATGGTGCCCATCACCGTGTCGATCTCTTCCACGCCGTTCATGCGTTCCATCGACATGGCCACGCAGCCTTCGACCGGATGCGCGCCGCCGGCGAGGCCGGTCAAGCCGCCTTGGGGAACCAGTGCCACGCCAAGCCGGTTGCAGACTTGCATCGCCGCCGCGACGTCCTGCGTGCTGCGTGGGCGCAGCAGGATGCGGGGTTGCACCGGTGGCAGGCCGCTCCAGTCGTGCCAGTATTTGGGCTCGATGGCGTCGCCGGAGAAAACGGTGTTGGCAGGCAGCGCGGATTCGAATGCGCGCACGATGTCGTCTTGCATGTTCACTCCAGATAAGGGGGCGCCGTCGCTCTGCCGGTACGCGGTCGAACCGCCTTCAGGCGGCTAGCGGCAGCGCGGGCCAGGGTACGTTCGGATCGGCGGGCGGTACCGAGCCCAGCA
>JANLPN010000512.1:0-3273 GCA_031367285.1 Betaproteobacteria bacterium
GTTTCACTGCGCCGCGGGTCTATACACACCAGCTTGGCGCCGTTGCGCTTGGCTTCCTGGGCGTAGCGCCAGAAGTGCAGGTTGCTGGCGATCGAGTTGCTGCCCCAGATGATGATCAACTTCGATTCGGCGAAAAACTCCACCCGCATACCGGCTTTGGCGCCCAGCGTGTACACCATGGCATCGCCGCCCGCCTTGGAGCAGATGGTGCTGTCCAGAAAAGACGCGCCCAGCTTGTGCATGAAACGCGCCGACATGCTGCCACCCTGGACGAGGCCCATGGTGCCGGCGTAGTTGTACGGAAGAATGGCCTGCGCGGATCCCGGCCCGCGTGATGCGATGGCTTTCAGGCGCGCCGCGATATCGCCCAGCGCGGCGTCCCAGCTAACGGTTTCGAAGCGGCCCGAACCCTTGGGCCCGACCCGTTTCAGCGGATGCAGGAGTCGCTCCGGGTGGTAGCTGCGCTCGGTGTAACGCGACACCTTGGTACACAGGGCGCCGTCGGTGTGCGGGTGTGCCGGGTTGCCCTGCACCTTGACGGCAATGCCGTCCTGCACCGTGGTGACGAAGGAGCAAGTATCCGGGCAATCATGCGGACAAGCGCCCAATACCGTGGAGACAGAAACAGCGCTCATAATGGTTCCCTTCCCAGCAGGAGTGCCCATGAAAGTAATCGATTCCATTCTTACGCAGGCGGCCAGTATCGCCAGTGTAAGGCGTGATATCCATGCCCATCCCGAGCTTTGCTTTCAGGAAAAACGCACGGCCGACGTAGTGGCCGCCAAATTGACCGAGTGGGGTATCCCTATCCATCGCGGCCTGGGCACTACCGGCGTAGTGGGCATCGTCAAGAACGGCAGCTCCAGCCGCGCCGTAGGCCTGCGCGCCGACATGGATGCCTTGCCGATGCAGGAGTTCAACAGCTTCGAGCACGCCAGCAAGAACGCCGGCAAGATGCACGCCTGCGGGCACGACGGCCATGTCGCCATGCTGCTGGCGGCGGCGCAACACTTTGCGAAGAACCGCAACTTCGACGGCACGGTGTACCTGATCTTCCAGCCGGCCGAGGAGGGCGGCGGCGGCGCGCGTGAAATGATCAAGGAAGGCCTGTTCGAAAAGTTTCCGGTGCAAGCGGTATTCGGCATGCACAACTGGCCCGGCACCCAGGTCGGCAAATTCGCCGTCAGTGCCGGGCCGGTGATGGCGTCCAGCAACGAGTTCAAGATCACCATCCAGGGGAAAGGCGGCCATGCGGCCTTGCCGCACGTGGGCCTGGACCCGGTGCCGATCGCCTGCCAGATGGTGCAGGCGTTCCAGACCATCATCAGCCGCAACAAAAAGCCCATCGATGCCGGCGTGATTTCCGTCACCATGATCCATGCCGGGGAGGCCACCAACGTCATACCCGATAGCTGCGAACTGCAGGGCACGGTGCGTACCTTTACGCTGGAGGTGCTGGACCTGATCGAGCGGCGTATGCAGGAGGTCGCGCAACACACGGCCGCCGCCTTTGGCACCACATGCGAGTTCAGCTTTACCCGCAACTACCCGCCCACCATCAACTCCGCGCCGGAGGCCGAGTTTGCGCGCCGCGTGATGGAGACAATAGTTGGCGCGGACAACGTCCTGGTCCAAGAGCCGACCATGGGCGCTGAAGACTTTGCCTATATGCTGCAGGCCAAACCCGGCGCCTACTGCTTTATCGCCAACGGCGACGGCGCCCACCGCGAAATGGGCCACGGCGGCGGCCCCTGCATGTTGCACAACCCGAGTTACGACTTCAACGACGACCTGATTCCGCTGGGTGCCACCTACTGGGTCAGGCTGGCCGAGCAATGGCTGGCAACAGCGCCTGTGGGGAGCCCCGCGTGATCGACTTGGTCCGGGCTTTTTCTTCCAGCTACGCCGAGGCGCGTGTCAAGTTCCTGGAGGGTGCAGCCACGGCCGGTTTGAAGATCACGTCGCACGAACATCCGCTCAAGGGGCGCGACGGCGAGACACTGGCGATGGACGTGGCCTGGGCCGGCGACCCGGACGCCGCCAATGTGCTGGTTATTTCCAGCGGCTGCCATGGTGTGGAAGGTTATTGCGGCAGTGGTGTGCAGGTCTACGCACTACACGACGCCGAGTGGCGGGAGACGGCCGCACGGCAGGGAGTGGCCCTGATGTACGTACATGCGCTCAATCCTTACGGCTTCTCGCATGTACGCCGGGTCACCAACGAAAACGTGGACCTGAATCGCAATTTCAACGACTATGCGCGGCCGCTTCCGGTCAACGAAGCCTACCGCGATATCCACGCGCTCCTGTTGCCGGAAAGCTGGCCGCCGGACGCGGGAAATGTGGCCGCGGTGGGCGCCTATGTGCAGCAGCACGGCATCGCACGTTTCCAGGCCGCCGTGTCACAGGGCCAGCACGAGTTTCCCCAAGGCCTGTTTTTTGGCGGCACGGCGCCGACCTGGAGCAACCTGACGGTACGCAAGGTGGTGCGCCAGCACTTGGGCCGGGCCCGGCGTGTTGGCTGGATCGACCTGCATACCGGCCTGGGCCCCAGCGGGGTGGGTGAACGCATCTTCGCGTGCAAGGACGATGCCGCTGCGTTGCACCGCGCACGCCAATGGTGGGGTGGCGATGGCGCCACACGGATCACCTCGATCTACGACGGTTCGTCCACCTCGGCACGTTTGACCGGCATGATGTTCAACGCGGTCTACGACGAGTGCCCGCAGGTGGAGTACACCTCGATTGCAATGGAATACGGCACCTTGCCGATCCAGCAGATGATCGATGCCCTGCGCGCCGAACAATGGCTGCAGCTGCACCCCGGCGCGACGGCGGAGCAGGCCGCAAGCATCAAGCAGCAGATGATGGATGCGTTCTACGTGGACACCGACGCATGGAAGGGCCAGATCGTCAGCCAGGCGCGGCAGTCCCTGTTTCAGGCCGTGGCGGGTTTAAGCGCATAGCTGTTTTGGCTCAGCGCAGGGTGGCCGCAAACCGGACCCGTGCCATTTCCAGCAAGCCATCGAAGATCAGGTTGTCCACCAGCTCGAAAGGCACCGACAGGCTGGGCGCCATCTTCCATCCGGCGCCGCCGGTCATGATGCACTTGGGCTCGGCGCCGCAATGGCGGCGCAGGTTTTGCACCATCCGCTCCATCGCACCGGCAATCGCATAGGTACCGCCACTGGTCAGTGCGTCGCTGGTGTTGGTGGGGAAATCGCGCACCTCGCCGGTGGGCACATGCAAACCGGCCGTGCCCGACTCCAGCGC
>JANLPN010000533.1:0-3275 GCA_031367285.1 Betaproteobacteria bacterium
TACGTCAGCGGCACTGAACTGCTGGTGGACGGCGGCTTGTCCACTGGACTAATGGGCAGCCTGAACATGGGCGGATGGAAAAAATGAACGCCCCCCGTCTGTCCGGGCTCACTGCGTGTAGCCCGGCCGCCACGGGCCCGTGCCGGAGGCACTGGCTCTTCGGCCCCGTCCAAGCCTGCGCAGGCAGGCTTGGAGCCGCGGGCCTCAGCCCCACTGGGGGGCGGGCCGGCCGCTTCGGAGCGGCCGTGCGCTGCGGCCCCTGGAATGAGGCCCTGCGTTCCGATAGCCAAAACAAACTAACACAACGTATTTCCCACAGGAGCTTCTCATGAACACAGCAGTTGCAAAATCTCCCGTCCAGCGCCTGGACGTGGTCGTGGTCGGCGCCGGCTTTGGCGGCATGTATGCCATCTACAAGTTCCGCGAAATGGGGCTGAAGGTCCAGGGCTTTGAGGCCGGCGGAGACCTGGGCGGCGTGTGGTACTGGAACCGCTACCCCGGTGCGCGCGTGGACCTGCCGAGCATCGACTACAGCTATTCCTTCTCGCCCGAGATCGAACAGGAGTGGACCTGGTCGGAACAGTTTGCCGCCCAGCCGGAGCTGCTGAAGTACATCGACTTCGTGGCCAGGAAGCTCGACCTGCGCAAACACTTCCAGTTCAACACCCGCGTGACCAGCGCGGTATGGGATGAGGCGCGCAGGTTGTGGACCGTGCAGACCGATCGCGGAGACAGCTTCGAGGCGACCTACTGCATCATGGCCACCGGCCCGCTGTCCATCCCCAAGGAACCCGATATCCCCGGCGTCAAGCAATTCAAGGGCCGGTTGCTGCACGCCGCCAAATGGCCGCACGAACCGGTCGACTTTACCGGCAAGCGCGTGGGCGTAATCGGTGTCGGCTCGACCGGCATTCAGATCGTGCAGGACGTGGGCCCGCAGGCCGGCGAGCTGTTCGTGTTCCAGCGCACACCCAGCTTCACGATGCCGATGCGCAACGTCAAACTGGAGCCGGAATACGTGGCCGAGGTAAAACGCAATTACGCCGGTATCCGCGAGGCGGCGCGCAACAGCGCGGTCGGCGGCACCCGGCCGCAATCCACCCGCGCCTTCTTCAGCGTAACGCCGGAACAGCGCCAGGCGCTGCTGGAAGACGCCTGGAAACAGGGCGGCCTGGCCATGCTGGGCACCTTCGGCGACCTGATGATCAACCAGGAAGCCAACGACCACGTGGCCGAATTCGTGCGCGGCAAGATCGCCGAGGTGGTGAAGGACCCGGTGACGGCCGAAGCGCTCAAGCCCAGGGGTTATCCGATCTTTGCGCGCCGGCCCTGCCTGGATACCAGCTACTACGAGACCTACAACCTGCCCAACGTGCATCTGGTGGATTGCCTCAAGGACCCTATCGTCGAAGTCACCGAAAGGGGCGTGCGCACCGAATCGGGCGAAGTCGAACTCGACATGCTGATCCTGGCCACTGGCTACGACGGGCTGACCGGTGCGCTGATGGCCTTCGACGTGGTCGGGCGCGGCGGCCGCAAGATCAACGACAAGTGGAAGGAAGGCTCGCGCTCCTACCTCGGCCTGATGCTGGAAGGTTTCCCCAACCTGTTCATGACCACCGGACCGAACGGCCCGGCGGCGCTGGCCAACATAATCCGCATCAGCGAAAACGACGTGGACTGGATAGCGGCCGCGATAACCCACATGGACAAGAACGGCCTGACCGCCTTCGAGCCGACCGCGGCCGCCGAACACGCCTGGATGGACATCGTCCAGACGCTGGCGCAGCGCTCGCTGATCAACAAGGCCAAGACCTGGTGGGTCGGCGCCAACGTGAAGGGCAAGCCGCAGGGGCTCACGCTGTTCATCGGCGGCTTCCAGAAGTACAGCGAATACTGCCGCGCCGCGGCACAGGACAACTACCGCAACTTCAGTTTCGAGCGCGCCAAAAAGGCCGTGGAAGCGTGAGCAAAGGGGAACTCGCCATGTTGATGCAACGGATGGAGGCTGCGCGATGAAAAGCGAGGCCGCCAAACACCGCCCCCTGTTCGGCCTGGCGCCGGACCAGACCGTGCAGGGGCCCGCGCTGTTTGCGCCCTGCACGCTGCGCGGCGTCACCCTGCGCAACCGCGTGGTGATCTCGCCGATGCAGCAGTATTCGGCCAGCGATGGCATGGCCAACGACTGGCACCTGATCCACCTGGCCCGGTTTGCGCTGGGCGGCGCCGGCACTGTGTTCGCAGGCGCCACCTCGGTGGAGCCGCGCGGGCGCAACACGCACGGCGACCTGGGCCTGTGGCACGACGGCCAGGTGGAACCGCTGGCGCGTATCGCGCGTATCCTGCACACCCACGGCGCGGTGCCCGGCATACAGCTCGGGCACACCGGCCGCAAGGCCGGCCTGCAGAAATGGTGGGAGGGCCACGGACCGCTGAACGAAGGGGATGCGGCACGCGGCGAAGGGCCCTGGCCGGTGGTCGGCCCCAGTGCCCTGCCCATGGGCGAGGGCTACCCCGTGCCGCACGCGCTGACGGAACGCGAAATCGGCGGCATCGTACATGCCTACGGCGAGTCGGCGCGGCGCGCGTTTGAGGCGGGTTTCGAGATGCTGGAAATACATGCTGCCCACGGCTACCTGATCCACCAGTTCCTGTCACCTGTCGCCAACCGGCGCGACGATGCCTACGGTGGCGACTTCGAGCGCCGGCAACGTTTTGCGCTGGAGGTGGTGGAAAGCGTACGCCGGAACTGGAGCACGCGCTTGCCGCTTTCATGGCGCCTGTCGCTGACCGATCTGGACGACGGCAGCCTGACGCGCGAGCAACTGGTGCGTTTTGTCTGCGCGCTGCGCGAGCGCGGCGTGGACGTCATCGACGCATCGTCGGGCGGCGGCATCTCCAGCTACCCGGCCAACCTGTCGCGGCCGGCCGGTGGCCTGGACTTCCGCGTCGGCGACGGCGCCATGATCCGGCGGGAAGCCGGCATTGCCGTGCTGGCCATAGGCGGCATCGTGGCGCCCGAACAGGCCGAACTGCTGCTGCAACAAGGCCAGGCCGACCTGGTGGCGCTGGGGCGCGAGGCGCTGTACAACCCGAACTGGGCCGTACACGCCGAAGCCGCCCTGGGCGTGGATAACGCCTATGCCACCTGGCCCCGGCCCTACCGGATGTGGCTGGCCAAACGCGCGGCTGCGGCGGACAAGGTGCGGGACGCTGTGTTGCTGCGCAGGCTGTCCGGGAATACTCAGGCGCCAAGCTGAGCGCCGACTGGCGCA
>JANLPN010000540.1:0-8363 GCA_031367285.1 Betaproteobacteria bacterium
GCACTTCGCCGCTGCGCCTGCGAGACAAGCGTTCAAGTTCGGCCATTACACGCGCTGTGCAGGACAGCGCCACCGCCACCGCCACTCGTGCCATTGCATCCCTTGCTTGAACCTGGAGGAATCCTAAAACTATCGTACATAAATGCAATTAAACACTAGTACACGCGGCTGATATCTGGACACGCTGGCAGCGTTAACACTGCCAGCAAGCGGTCGTCAGGCCGCCTTCTTGACATAGGCGCTGCACCAACCGGTCGCCATGACCTGCTTGCTGGCAAACAGCGGGCAGGGACCCGAGAGGTCCTTGGCTTTGCCCGCAAACAACTGGCAATTGCTGCACTTTTGCTCGGCAACATGTTTGGGATATTTTTTTGCATCCACCTTGGTGGAGTTTTGCGCGTAACCCAAGGCTGCCGCTTGCGGATCTTTTTCATCGACCTGGGGCCCGGCGGCCTGAGCCATTGCGCCCGTTGTAGCAAGCACTGAGCTGCCGACAACAAGCTGAATTATGAATTTTCTGCGCGTGTTTTGTTCCATGGGTGACTCCTTGCTTTAAAACCGTATTGGCGTGAATGATGCCATGAAATTACTAATCGGTCTACTATGAGACCTTGCGGTAACACACTGCATTCAGATGCCCGTACAACGCCAGCCACAGCAACTCGTTTACCCCGTCGAAGAGTTTCCGTCGTCGGTTATGGCACCAAAGGCATCCATGACGCGGTCCGGTTGGCTGGCGGCAATTGGTAGCCCCATGTTGTAGCCATGAGAAAGTGCCCAAACAGTTACGCCGGCCTTGCGGGCGGTGGCCACGTCGACCGAGGAGTCGCCAACAAACAACGCCCGGTTAGCTCCCACCTGGAAATACCACAGGCAATCCAGAATGCCTTCGGGTGATGGTTTCTTGGTGGGCAAGGTATCGCCGCTTATGACCCGACCGAAAAACCCGGTCAACTGGTGGGCTTTCAACAACAGACTGGTGTATTGCCCGTCCTTGTTGGTTACCACTGCCATTTTCACGCCTTGCTCGCGCAACTCCTCCAGCACCTCGCGCACCCGCGGGTACAGGTAGCTGCGGGTCCCGCAACGCTTTCGGTAATGGAGATCAAACTCGGCTGATGCCAGGGCCAGCACGCTCGATGTCCGCACGGCCTCGCTGGCGGTTCTCCCCGAATGGGCCAGGGCCTGCACCATAAGTTCGCGCGTGCCATGGCCGATCCAGCCCTCGACGCTCGATGGATGCACGGCAGGCAGGCCAAATCTGGCCAGAGTGTCGTTGACTGCGTCACACAGCTCCGCGGAAGTCGCGATCAGGGTCCCGTCGAGGTCAAACATGACCAAGTCAAAGCTGCGCGCCAAAGTGTCGCCCATGATCTTTCACGCTCTCATGCCATGGCCCGCTTGCAGCGCTCCACCATGCGCCAGACAAACGGAGTAAAAATAAGTTGTATTGCCAGCTCCATTTTTCCACCAGACACAACAATGGTGTTTGCACGCGACATGAAGGAATCACAGGTCATGCTGCGCAAATACTGAAAATCGATGCCTTTGGGTTTTGCAAAGCGTATCACCACCATGCTTTCGTCCGGCGCCGGAATTTCGCGTGCGATGAACGGGTTGGCGGTGTCCACACAAGGCACACGATGAAAATTGACGACGGGCACCATACCGATCAACAGGTCCGCGTGCCTTGCGACATTAACGCTATCGGCGACTACCCTGCCATGCAGCCCTTCGTAGAACAAGAAGTCGGTATTGCCTTGCAATTTCTACTACGGTGCGAAGGTGCCGGGTTGCTGCTTGTAGGGGGCTGCTTCCTAGTCATCGTGCAGGTATTTGCGGCGCGTGGCGGTCCCATTTCACCGTAAGAACGGAACAGATCTTCGAGATCAGAAAACATTTTGCTTTCCGGGCCGAAGTGGCTGAAATTCGGGTTGCCGGCCGCCTCGGCTGCGCTGCGTTTCATCTCCTGCCGGTCAAATCGATGAAAACTCTCGCCCTCGATGAGGGTCGCCCTTACACCTTCCCGGCGAAAGATGTTTTCGAAAGTGCGTGTGACCGACGTGGTGCCGGCGCCGGGTGAGCCGGTAATCGAGATTATGGGGTGGCGCTCCGACATGGTCTGGCCTCCTGCCTGGCCGCCCCAAAAGACGGATGCGAACCTGGTGAACTTTGGGCTTGCATGGTTCAGTCCTTGAAAAGGCTGGGCTCGGCAAACAGCGGGGCTTCGATTTCGCACGTAACGGATTCGGTGCGGTAACGCTCAATATGCTCGATCTCGCTCCTGGAACCAAATACCAAGCCAATGCGCTGGCGCAATCCGGTGGGCCGCACCGCCAGCACGGCGAAATATTTTTTACCGCGTTTGCTGGCCCGGTTTCGGCGTGAACACGAAGCTGTCGAAGTGAAACTGGTGGTCGGCAACCGTGAACAGCTGGTGGACATGCTGCGAGGCAACAACGTCGACATCGCCATCATGGGCCGCCCCCAAAGGAATTGGCAACTCGTGCTGAGCCGTTTGCGGCGCACCCCCATGTTTTTGGGGCGCCGGTTGACCATCCGCTGCTGGGTCTGGGCCAGCCCAGGGTGCAGTCGCTGCGCTCCCGGTCCTTTTTCGTGCGTGACGGGGCTAAGGACCCCGCGCCGCGATGGAAAAGTTCTTTGCGGCGGAGCGATTTGAGCCCAGAGTGGTGATGGAGATGTCAAGCAACGAGACGATCAAGCAAGCCGTCATGGCCGGCATGGGCTTGAGTTTCCTGTCATTGCATACGGTGGACCTGGAACTCGACAACCGCTTGATCGCGGTGCTGGACGTAGCAAGCAGCCCGGTGGTGCGCGCCTGGAATGTCGTACACAGGTTATCCAAGCTGCTCTCACCGGCGGCCGAGGCGTTTCGCTATTTCGTTCTGGAGCAAGGAGAGACCTTCCTCGCCGACCAGTTTGGCCGGCATATGGTGCTGCACGCGCCGGCTATCGAGCCTGCCGCACCAGCTGTCATCGCGCCGGTCGGACGGCGCGTTAGACTGGATGGCTAGCACAACATCTGGAGCCCATCATGGCATCTGTAAACAAAGTCATACTGGTCGGCAATTGCGGCCGCGACGCCGAGATCCGGTACCTGCCTTCGGGCCAGGCGGTGGCCAACGTCACGCTGGCCACGTCGACCCGGCGCAAGGATAAAAATACGGGGGAGTCGATCGAGGAAACCCAATGGCATCGCATCACTTTTTTTGACCGGTTGGCCGAAATTGCCGGCGAGTATGTGAAGAAGGGTAAACCGATCTACGTTGAAGGCCGGCTCAAATACGGCAAGTTCACCAACAAGGATGGCGTGGAGCAAAACACCTGCGACATCATCGCCACCGAGATGCAATTGCTGGGCGGCCGCGAGGGCATGGGTGGCCCTGGCGGCGACGAAGGTGGCGGCTCAGCTTATGCGCGGCCCAATGCGCCCGCGTCGCGCCCTGCTGCCCCAGCCCCCCGGCAGCAGGCGGCGGCACCGGCCAAACCGTCGAGCGGCTTTGACGACATGGACGACGACATTCCCTTCTGATCCGCCGGCTTGTCCTTGTCCCCCATCACGTGCCGACGGCAAGCCAGGGCTCCGTGCGGTCGGGCACCTGGCCCGGCCAATTGGCAGCGCACCGGATGACCCCGCCACCCAGACATACCTCTCCGTCGTAAAGAACCGCGGATTGCCCAGGCGTCACTGCCCATTGGCGATCCGGAAAATCGAGCGTGAACGTGTTGCCGCTGTTGCCTGGGCCCAGTGACAAGGTACAGAGCGCATCGGCCTGCCGGTACCGCGCCTTGGCTGCCAGCACTCCCGCACCGGGTGGCTCGCCGCTTACCCAGCTCGTATCCCCGGCGCTTAGTGCCCGGTATTGCAGCCAGGCATGCCCGTGGCCTTGCACCACCCACAAGGTGTTGCGCGCCATGTCTTTACGGGCAACGTACCACGGAAGGTGAACCCCGTTATGGATCCCCGATTTCACGCCGCCGATACCCAGACCCTGGCGTTGGCCCAGGGTATAGAAACTCAGGCCCACATGGTGTGCCAGCACCCGGCCCAGTTCGTCTTTGACCGGGCCCGGCTTATTGGCAATGTAGCGGTTCAAAAATTCGCGAAACGGCCGCTCACCGATAAAACATATGCCGGTCGAGTCCTTTTTGGTGGCGTTAGGCAGCCCGATCTCGGCCGCGATACGCCGCACGTCGGTCTTGCGCAATTCCCCGAGCGGGAACAAGGTGCGTGATAACTGGCTCTGGTTTAGCCGGTGCAGGAAGTAGCTTTGGTCTTTGGAAGGGTCAAGCCCTTTGAGCAGTTGGTGACGGCCGGTGGCGCCATTCCAGCGCACCCGGGCATAGTGCCCAGTAGCGATCTTTTCAGCGCCCAGCCGCATGGCGTGGTCCAGAAACGCCTTGAACTTGATCTCGGCGTTGCAAAGGATGTCCGGGTTCGGGGTGCGACCGGCCTGGTACTCGCGCAGGAACTCGGTGAATACCCGGTCCTTGTATTCGGCCGCAAAATTGACGTGTTCGATCTCGATGCCGATCACGTCGGCGACTGCGGCCGCATCGACGAAATCCACATTCGAAGAGCAATACTCCGAGTCGTCATCGTCTTCCCAGTTCTTCATGAAAATGCCGATGACCTCAAAGCCCTGCTGCTTGAGCAGGTAGGCGGTCACCGCGGAGTCGACCCCGCCGCTTAACCCAACCACGATCCGTTCTCTGGCCATAGGCGGCAGATTATCTCTGCCCGCTCGGCGGCGGGTCCTCTCGGGGGACATTGCCATCCAGCCCCTGCGCCGGGCCGACACCCAGGTCGGCGCTCAGCATGCCGAGGGGAAACCTGGCTCCGGCTACATAGTCTTCAACACAATGCAGCAGCAAAGGGCTGCGATGCAATGCGGCGCTTGCCCGGATCTCCTGCGCCGTCATCCACAAGGTGCGGACGATGCCGTGGTCCAGACGCCGACGCGGCTGAAGATCGCCCAACTCCCCGCAAAAAGCAAAGCGAAGGTAGGTGACGGGATTGGGCTTGGCTTGCCCGCCGGACGGGCGTTGGGAACGCGAAAGATAGACACCCACCAGAGCAGTCGGACGAAAGACATAGGCGGTCTCCTCCAGTGTCTCGCGCACGCAGGCATCGACCAGCGATTCACCGGGGTCCAGATGCCCGGCCGGGTTGTTGAGCCGCAAACCGTCGGAGGTATGTTCTTCGACCAACAGGAACTTGCCGCCGTGCTCGATCACGGCCGCTACGGTGACGTTGGGTTTCCATCGATGCTGCATGGGCGATTACCGGCAAAAAACTAATGTAAGCTTCGGGCAAGATTGAATCCAGGCAAACAATAACAGGAGCGGCTCCATGCTGATTGGCATACCGACCGAAACCACCGTCGGCGAGACCCGTGTCGCCCTTACCCCCGAAACCGCGAAAAAGCTGAAGGCGCAAGGCCACACCCTTCGCGTGCAGTCGGGCGCCGGTGTTGCCGCCAGTGTGACCGATGAAGCGTATGTCGCGGCGGGTGCCGACATTACCGATGCCAACGGTGCCCTGGGCTGCGACCTCGTGCTCAAGGTCCGGCCACCGTCAGATGCTGAACTGCCCATGATGAAGTCCGGCTCCGCGCTGGTGGGCATGCTCAATCCCTTCGATGCGCCGGGTCTGCACGGTCTGGCCGCTGCGGGACTTACCGCGTTTGCCCTGGAGGCCGCGCCACGCACCACGCGCGCCCAGAGCATGGACGTGTTGTCTTCCCAGGCGAATATTGCGGGATACAAGGCGGTGATGGTTGCCGCCGACAAATACCAGCGCTTTTTCCCCATGCTTATGACGGCTGCCGGTACCGTCAAGGCCGCCCGGGTGGTTATTCTGGGCGTGGGCGTGGCAGGCCTGCAAGCCATTGCAACCGCCAAGCGCCTCGGGGCCGTGATCGAAGCGTCCGATGTGCGCCCCAGCGTAAAGGAGCAGGTTGAGTCCCTGGGCGGCAAGTTCATCGACGTTTCCTACGACACGCCGGAAGAAAAAGAAGCCGCAGTCGGTGTGGGCGGGTACGCGAGGCCGATGCCCCAGAGTTGGCTTGACCGGCAAAAAATCGAAGTGGCCAAACGCGTGGCCGCCGCCGACGTGGTTATCTCTACTGCCCTTATCCCGGGCCGGGCGGCGCCCACCCTGGTCACCGAGGAAATGGTCCGCTCCATGAAACCAGGCTCGGTGATCGTGGATATTGCGGCGGGCAAGGGTCCGGACGGCGTGGGTGGCAATTGTCCGTTGAGCGAAGCCGACAAGACGGTCGTCAAATACGGCGTGACCATTGTGGGCGAGACCAACTTGCCGGCCCTTGTGGCAGCCGACGCTTCGGCACTGTATGCGCGCAACGTGCTTGACTTCCTGAAGCTGATTATCAGCAAGGAGGGCACTTTGCAGGTGGACATGAACGACGACATCGTGGCGGCCTGCCTGATGGCACAAGGCGGCGAAGTCAAACGCAAATAGCCCGGCAGCTTGAGGCGCGAAGTGTGCGTTTGGCGGCTGCCGGCTCAAGAGCGAATACGTAACGGAGATTCCCCATGGACATCGTTTCCCACACCATTACCAACCTGATAATTTTCGTGCTTGCGATTTATGTCGGCTACCACGTCGTCTGGACCGTGACGCCGGCCTTGCACACCCCGCTGATGGCGGTGACCAACGCCATCTCGGCCATTGTGATCGTCGGTGCCATGCTGGCTGCCGCGCTGACCGAGACCACCCTGGGTCGGACCATGGGCGTGCTGGCGGTGGCATTGGCAGCGGTAAATGTTTTTGGCGGTTTCCTGGTGACGCGGCGAATGCTGGAGATGTTCAGGAAGAAGGACAAGAAAGCCATCGCCCACACGGGGAGTGACGCCAAATGAGCATGGATCTGGTTACCATCCTGTACTTGGTTGCATCGGTTTGTTTTATCCAGGCGCTCAAAGGCCTGTCGCACCCGACTACATCGATTCGCGGCAACCTGTTTGGCATGGTCGGCATGGCCATCGCGGCCATCACGACCGCTGCGCTGATTGTCAAGCTGGCGGGCTCTCCGCTCGGGCTCTCCTGGGTGCTGCTGGGTCTCGTTGTTGGCGGCGGCTACGGCGCCTACCGCGCCAAGACCGTTGAAATGACCAAGATGCCCGAACTGGTGGCTTTCTTTCACAGCATGATCGGCCTGGCGGCGGTGTTCATAGCGGTCGCGGCGGTAGCCGAGCCCCATGCTTTTGGCATCGTCAACAAGGCCGCTGACGGCACGATGCCTCCCATCCCCGCCGGCAACCGGCTGGAACTGTTCCTGGGCGCGGCCATTGGCGCCGTCACTTTCAGCGGCTCGGTGATCGCTTTCGGCAAGCTATCAGGCACCTACAAATTCCGCCTGTTCCGGGGTGCACCGGTACAGTTTGCCGGTCAGCACAAGCTCAACCTGGTACTGGGCTTGACAACCGTTGGCCTGGGCCTGGTATTCATGTTCACCGGCGATTGGTACGCCTTCTTCGCGATGCTGGCGCTGGCGTTCGTGATGGGCGTGCTGATCATCATTCCGATTGGCGGCGCCGACATGCCCGTGGTGGTGTCGATGCTCAACAGCTACTCGGGCTGGGCGGCGGCTGGCATTGGTTTCAGCCTGAACAATGCGATGTTGATCATCGCCGGTTCGCTGGTCGGCAGCTCGGGGGCGATCCTGAGCTACATCATGTGCAAAGCCATGAACCGCTCGTTTTTCAACGTGATTCTTGGCGGGTTCGGTGGCGAAGCAACCACGGCCGTGGGCGCTGCCGTACAGCGCCCGGTCAAGAGTGGCAGCGCCGATGATGCGGCTTTTGTTCTGAGCAATGCCGAGACCGTGGTAATCGTTCCGGGTTATGGCCTGGCGGTGGCGCGCGCACAACATGCGGTCAAGGAGCTGGCCACGAAACTGACTGAAAAAGGCATTACGGTCAAATACGCCATCCACCCGGTGGCCGGTCGCATGCCGGGACACATGAATGTGTTGCTGGCGGAAGCCGAAGTACCGTACGACCAGGTGTTCGAGATGGAAGACATCAATGGGGAATTCGGTCAGGTTGACGTGGCCATCATCCTGGGCGCCAACGACGTCGTGAACCCGGCCGCGCATGTCAAAGGCAGCGCCATCTACGGCATGCCGATCCTGGAGGCATACAAGGCCAAGACCGTGATCGTGAACAAGCGCTCGATGGCGGCCGGTTATGCCGGCCTGGACAACGAACTGTTCTACATGGACAAGACCATGATGGTGTTCGGCGACGCCAAAAAGGTGGTGGAGGACATGGGCAAAGCCATCGAGTAGCCGCGCATGGGGCATGGCGCCCCATCG
>JANLPN010000552.1:0-11741 GCA_031367285.1 Betaproteobacteria bacterium
AGATGGGCTTCGTCGAGTATCACCAAAGCGTCGGCGCCGAGCAAGGCGGCGTGATAGGGGCGCATCCTGGGCGACACACCGTAGCCTTCGAACAGCAGGCGCGAGCCGATCATGTCGACCGTGCCGACCACGATGGCCGGCGCGCTCGGGTCGTCGAGCCATTCCCGGTTGTCGACATGCTGGCCGCGCAGCGTCGAGATGGGCAACGACTTGCCGGCGAGGCCCAGAGCGTTTTTGATGGCTTCGCCCGCGGGAAGATCGAGGGCCGCGCGCAGCTTGACAACGATATCGGTGGCCTGGTCAACAACCGCGCGTCGATCGACAACGTAAATCAAGCGGCGCGGCAGCGAGACGCCGTTCGCTCGGGCGATCAGCCATAACGCGATGACATTGGTCTTGCCTAACCCGGTGGGAATATCGATCACGCTCGGCAGGCAGCCTGGCTCGAAGTGAGCGCGGTACAGGCGGGTCTGCCATGCCAGTGGTGGGAAACCAGTGAGCTGCTGAAATGACCGCTCGAACGACTGGTTCGTGAGCGGCATCACCGTAGGCCTCCACCAATCGGAGTGCTCGGGGCGGTCGGGCCAGCCTCACGAGCGGGTTGCGTCAGAAAGTGAGACGGTGGTTGGTGGATCACTCGCCTGAGGTTGTCGATTCTGCAAGTGGCACGGATAGGCGGGAATATTCGGCTTCCATCATGGCCGGGTCCACCGCCGCACTCTCGAAGGCCATGCTCTGTGTCACGTGGCGATGGCTCGCTTGCAGGCGCTCGCGGTTCCAGGGGGCAGCAGCACCCAAGCCGCGTCCTGTGGGCGATCAGTTCTCTGATACTGCGCTGGCGGCCAGGGATTCCCGAGAAACCTGGGCCACTTCCGCGTTGCTGCGCCTTAGCAAATCGATCTCGGACGGTGTCAGGATCCGTGGTGCGGGCGAGGTACCGAGCTTCCGATTTAATTCGGTAATCGAAGGCGTGACCGAGGCAGTCTCGCCACCACCCTGCGAGTTTGTTTCCGCGTCGTTGGCGGTATTCACTGAGTTGCGCCTGGGCGAAGTTGAAGGAACGTGTGGCGTCAGCAGGCGTTCGTGTTGCGCTTGCAGCCAGTTCAGGCTGACCGGCTCCCGCTCGAAGGCCATGCTCTGCCAGACCTGCGTCGGGCTGCGCGCCAGACTCAGGCGCTGTTGCTCCGCTGCGGGCAGGCCGCGCCAGCGATGGATGTTGTCTTTCCAGTTCACTATTCGGATTGTCCGGGATTTCAGCCATGGGGCCAGCGTCCTGTACACCGGCGTTCTGTTCCGCGCGGCTTGCACGCCAGTCCGCAATGCGTACGAGCGGCTCCATCCAGGTCAGACGGAACGGGCCGTGATCATTCAGCGAGCGCTGGGTTTGCTTGACCAGCACACGCATCGGCAGGCAATAGACCAGGCGGCGCGGTGTGTCCGCGTCCGGTGCAACGCGAAGGCCGTCCAGCCGCCAGCCGCGCTTCCAAACCCAAGCGAGCACCACGGCCGCTGTTTTGCCTAAACCGGTGGGTATGTCCAGTAGATCAGGCCACGGCTGAAGCGCAAGACGCTCCTGGTAATCGAAAGGCGTATTGCCGGCCTGGCTCTCCGTACTGGTTACGCTCTCAAAAAATGCCTTGAAGTCCATCCGTTGGTTTCCTGACGTTGTGCCGTATCCTGACACACCCCAGGTCAACATAGTGACCCTGTCAGGCCTGATTCAGCCCCTGCTGCAATTTATTTCGCACCAGCTCACGCAGGCTTTCCGGCGCCAGCACCTGCACTTCGGGTACGTGGCGCAGGATGTCCATGACGAGTTCGCGCGGGTCGGCATAGGGCAGGCGCAGCAGGTAGCTGCCCTCGGCGTCAAAGCGGCCTTCCTGCCTGGGGTGCCAGCTCTCGGCCGCCACCCAGCGGGCGCGCTCGGGGGTAAAACGCAGGCTGGCCCATTGCACGCTTTTACCGGCAAAGATGCCGTAGCCGGATCCCAGCACGGCATCCAGCTCGGCGTCGGCCACTTCAATAGCCGGCCTGGCCAGCACTTGCACGCTGCGGATGGCATCGACCGAGAAGCTGCGTAGCGCCCGGCGCAGGTGGCACCAGGCGTCCAGGTACCAGTTGTCGCGGTAGTGGATCAGGCGCTGCGGAGAAACTTCGCGCTCGCGCGTCTCGTCGCTGCTGCGGTTGTAGTGGGTAAGCACCAGGCGCTGGCGGCGCAACAGGGCGCTGCCGATGGCCTGGAAGTGCGGCAGATTCAGGCGGCGCGCGCCCACCGTCTGCACCCGTATGCGGCGCGCCAGCTCGGGGCCGGGCTGGGCACCCTTGTCGAGCAAGGCCGTCAGGCGCTTCATCAGCGGCTCGATGTGCCGGCCCAGCAGGCCGCCCGCGTCCAGGTTGACCAGCAGGTGCTGAATGCTCAGCAGCGCGTGCATTTCATCGGCGGCCAGCCACAGGCCCGGCAACTCGTACTGCGCGCCAACCGGTATGGTCTGTGTGTCGAGCCGCCAGCCGCCACGCTCGCGATCAAACACGATGGGCGCACCCATGCGGTTGCGCAGGTGGGCGATGTCGCGCTTTAGGGATGAGGGCTTGGTCTGCAAATCCTCCAGCAAGAAGCTCCTGGTCAGGCAGCGCCCGGCGTCGAGATAACTTTTCAGCTTGTAAAGACGCTCGATCTGCGACATGGGTGGTCCTTTCAGGACTGGCTTGGCAAGCAGCCATTTTGCCCACCGTTTTTCGTACGCCGCGACCAGGCGCCGACTCAGCATAAACACCAACACAAAAGGCCGCGCAATGCGGTAGCCTGTTGGTGTTTGCACAACCATTCCGGAGACAAGCATGGACAAGGCACTGACACCGGCCGAACACGCGCTGCGCGAGGCCGCGCGCGAATACCACCGCACCCCTACGCGGGGCAAGATATCCATTACACCCACCAAGCCCCTGTCCAACCAGCGTGACCTGTCCCTGGCCTATTCGCCCGGCGTGGCCTACCCGTGCCTGGACATCGAGGCCGACCCGACGCTGGCGGCCGAATACACCTCGCGCGGCAACCTGGTGGGTGTGATTACCAACGGCACGGCGGTGCTCGGCCTGGGCGACATCGGGCCGCTGGCGGCCAAGCCGGTGATGGAGGGCAAGGGTTGCCTGTTCAAGAAGTTTGCCGGCATCGACGTGTTCGACATCGAGCTGGCCGAACGCGACCCGGACAAACTGGTGGACATGATTGCCGCGATGGAGCCGACGCTGGGCGGCATCAACCTGGAAGACATCAAGGCGCCGGAGTGTTTCTACATTGAGAAAAAGCTGCGCGAACGCATGAACATACCGGTGTTCCACGACGACCAGCACGGCACGGCCATCATCTCCGCCGCCGCGCTGCTGAATGGCCTGGAACTGGTGGACAAATGCATCGACGAAGTCAAGATCGCCGTGTCGGGCGCGGGCGCCGCGGCGCTGGCCTGCCTGGACGTGATGGTGGGTCTGGGCGTGCAGCGCAAGAACGTCTACGTGTGTGACTCCAAGGGCGTGATCTACCACGGCCGCAAGGGCGGCTTCGACGAATCCAAGGAACGTGTGGCGCAGGACACGTCGGCGCGCACGCTGGCCGACGTGGTGAAAGATGCCGACGTGTTCCTGGGCTGCTCGACCGCGGGGGTGTTGACGCAGGAGATGGTCAAGACCATGGCGCGCGCGCCCATCATCCTGGCGCTGGCCAACCCCGAGCCCGAGATCCGGCCCGAGCTGGCCAAGGCAGCGCGGCCGGACTGCATCATCGCCACCGGGCGCTCCGACTACCCGAACCAGGTTAACAACGTACTGTGTTTCCCCTACATCTTTCGCGGCGCGCTGGACTGCGGCGCCACCAAGATCACCGAAGCCATGAAGCTGGCCTGCGTGCGCCAGATTGCCGACCTGGCCAAGGCCGACATCAGCGAAGAAGTGGCCAACGCCTATGCGGGCAAGGAACTGGTGTTCGGCACCGACTACCTGATACCCACGCCGTTCGACTCGCGCCTGATTCTGCGTATCGCGCCGGCGGTGGCCAAGGCGGCCGAGGAATCCGGGGTGGCGACGCGGCCGATCAAGGACATGGAAGCTTACCGGCAGCAGCTGTCGCGTTTTGTGTACCAGACCGGCATGATCATGCGCCCGGTATTTGCCGCGGCCAAGGCAGTGGCTGCGAGCGCCAAACGAGTAGCTTTTGCCGAAGGCGAAGACGAACGGGTATTGCGCGCGGCACAGGTGGTGGTGGATGAAGGCCTGGCGCACCCGATCCTGATCGGGCGTCCGGCGGTGATAGAAGCGCGACTGGCCAAGGCCGGCCTGCGCCTAAAACTCGGCGTCGATATTGAAAACGTCAACCCCGAAGACGACCCGCGTTTCCGCCAGTACTGGGAAACCTACCACCGCCTGATGGGGCGCCGGGGCGTATCGGTAGAAGCCGCCAAGGCCGTGGTGCGCCGCTCCAACACCACCATCGCCGCGTTGATGGTGCACCTGGGGGATGCCGACGCGATGTTGTGCGGCGTGGTGGGGCGCTTTGACACGCATCTGGAACATGTGCGCGATGTCATCGGCGTCAAGCGGGGCGCCAGCGGTTTTGCCACGCTGAACGCGCTGATGCTGGAAAAACGCACGCTGTTCATCGCCGATACGTTCGTCAATGAAGACCCGGACGCCGAGCAGCTGGCCAGCATTGCCATGATGGCCGCCGACGAAGTCAAACGTTTTGGCCTGCCGCCCAAGGTGGCGTTTTTATCGCACTCCAACTACGGCTCGTCGAACCGCCGCTCGGCCGTCAAGATGCGCACCGCGCACGAGCTGTTTGCGCGCATGGCGCCGGACGTGGAATGTGACGGCGAATTGCACGGCGACTCCGCCTTGTCGGAAGAAATCCGTACCGCCGCGCTGATGGACAGCAAATTGCACGGCGAGGCCAATGTGCTGATCTGCCCCAATCTGGACGCCGCCAATATCCTGTTCAACGTACTCAAGGTGACCGGCGGGCACGGCATCACCGTAGGCCCGATTTTGCTGGGTGCGGCCGCGTCTGCGCATGTGCTCACGCCGTCCGCCACCGTGCGGCGGGTAGTGAACATGACGGCGCTGGCAGTGGCGAATGCCGGGAGCCGGGCGGGAGGGCGCTAAGAAAGCTTGGGCAGCGGACCCGCAACGCCCACGCACCTGGGAGTGCCTTACTGCAATTGCCCCTTGAGCACGTCGGGCAAGGCAAACGGCATGACCGATATGCCTTCCTCCATCAGCGCTTCGGTCTCGGACTGGGAGGCCTTGCCGCGGATACCACGCTGTTCGGATTCACCGTAGTGGATACGGCGCGCTTCCTCGGCAAAACGCTCGCCTACGTCCTCGGTATTGGCGACGATGCGTTTGGCCATGCCCAACCACGCCGTTTGCAGTGCCGTGTCGTCCTTGCCGGTGGTTACCACTTCGTGTTTGGCCGCCTCCTCGGGAGCACGCGGGTTGCCGAGGTTCAGCCGCGGCGCGCTGAGCTTCTTGGTGACCGCGCTGTCGCCGCACATTGGGCAGGCCACCAGACCACGGGCTTGCTGGCTTGTAAAGTCGTCCTCGGAGGCAAACCAGCCTTCAAATACGTGCGACCGTGCACATTGAAGATCGAGGACTTTCATGCGCCAATTATCCCGCAGCCGGTAATACCGCTGCCGGTCGCCAGTCCAATGCCCACGCGCCCGACAAGACGTTTTGCAGCCACAAGGCGCCAAAAAAGGTCTTGGCGTCGGTCACCGTGCCATCGCGGCACCACTGCAATAGCTGCGCCGGCGTAGCCGTGATGACCTCCAGAAACTCGCCCTGGTCGAGTTGCCGGTCGCCGTGGGTCAAGCCCCGGGCGAACCAGATGTCGATGAATTCGGTGGAGTAGGCGGCCACCGGATGCATGACACCCGCGTGTGCCCATTCACTGGCGCTGTAACCGGTCTCTTCGCGAAGTTCGCGCTGCGCGCAAAGCTGGAGGTCTTCGCCCGGATCCAGCTTGCCGGCCGGAAACTCGATGATCACCCGCCCCAGCGGGTATCTGAACTGGCGCTCCAGCACGATGCGCGGTTCCCCCGCATCGTCGGCAAGCAAGGGAATCACCGCTACCGCACCGGGGTGGACCACATATTCGCGGGTAGCCTGCCCACCGTCAGGCAAACGCACCGTGTCGCGCCGGGCTTGCAGGAAATTCCCTTGGAGGATTTCCTGGCTGGAAACTTTCAGTTCGCGAAGATGTTCGGCCGCGGCGTTCACTGTAGGGGCCGTCACGCCGCCATCATCCTGGCCACGGCACTCGCACACAGCGCCATCAGCGAGCCTGGCAACAACCCCAGCAGCAGCACCAGTGCGCCGTTGATGGTCAAGACCACACGGATATCCATCGGCGCCTCTATCGGCGCGGTATGGGCGGGTTCGTCAAAGTACATGAGCTTGACAACGCGCAGGTAATAAAAAGCACCCACCAGCGACATCATGACGGCGAACACGGCCAGCCCGATGTGGATGGCCTGCCCGGACGAGATCAGTGCCTGAAGCACCGACAGCTTGGCGTAAAAGCCGACCATGGGCGGAATGCCGGCCAGCGAGAACATACACACCGACATGACTGCCGCATAGAGCGGGCTGCGCTGGTTGAGGCCGGCAAAATCGGTGATCTCTTCGCTCTCAAAACCCTTGCGCGACAACAGCAGAATAATGCCGAAGGCGGCCAGGGTGGTGAGCACGTAGGTCAGCACGTAAAACATCGACGAGCCGTAAGCGTCGGCGGTGGAAATGGTGTTGCCGTTGATCACGCCCGACATCATGCCCAGCAGCACAAAACCCATTTGCGAGATGGTGGAAAACGCCAGCATGCGCTTGATATTGGTCTGCGCAATGGCCGCCAGATTACCTACCAGCAGCGAGCCTATGGCCAGCAGCATCAGCATCTGCTGCCAGTCCAGCGCGAGCGGCAGCAGGCCCTCTACCAGCAGGCGGATAAAGATGCCAAAGGCCGCCAGCTTGGGCGCGCCGCCGATCAACAAGGTGACCGTGGTGGGCGCACCCTGGTAAACGTCGGGAATCCACATATGGAACGGCACCACACCCAGCTTGAACGCCAGGCCCGCAACGATGAACACCAATCCGAACACCAGCACCTGGTGCCGGATCTGCCCGCTGGCAATACGCTGTGCCACTTCGTTCACGTCCAGCGTGCCGGTGGCGCCGTACAGCATCGACATCCCGTACAGCAGAAAACCCGACGCCATGGCGCCCAGCACGAAATACTTCATCGCCGCTTCGGTAGCTACCGCGCTGTCACGGCGCAGGGCCACCAGCGCATAACTGGACAGCGTGAGCAGCTCGAGCCCCATGTAGATGACCAGAAAATTATTGCCGCTGATCATGATGAACATGCCCAGCAGCCCGAACAGCGACAGGGTGAACATCTCGCCACCGCGCAGCATGTCGCGATCGCGCGCATAGGGCCGGCCGTAGACCAAAGTCACCAGCACGGCCAGGGAGGCAAAACACTTGAGCCAGTTGCCCATTTGGTCGCTGATCACCAGTTTGCTGAAGCCGTATTGGTTCAGGCCGCTAAGTGCATATTCGGCCTGCATCAGGGCCACCAGTGCCAGCGTGGCTACCGTCAAACCGTAGGTCACGCCGCGCCCGGCGGACTTGACACGCAGGTCGACCAGTGCAATCACACAGGCCAGCGTCAAAAGGACGATCTCCGGGTAGACGGTGATCCAGCTGTAGTTGTCAATCATGGATCGGCTCTCTCAATTCAGCTTGGACGTTGCAACGTGTTTTAGCAACGCTGCCACGGAACTGTCCATCACGTCGGTGAACGGTTTCGGATACACACCCATATAGAGCACGGCTATAGCCAGCAGCGACAGCATCAGGAACTCGCGCGGGTTGATGTCGGCCAGCTCCTTGACATGGTGGTTGGCGACCGGGCCCAGGTAGACCCGCTTGAACATCCACAGGGTATAGGCAGCGCCGAAGATCAGCGCGCTGGCGGCCGCGAAGCCAAGCCAGAAGTTGGCCTTGACGGCGGCCAGAATCACCATCCACTCGCCCACGAAGCCGGCCGTACCCGGCAGGCCGCAGTTGGCCATGGCGAACAGCAAGGCAAATGCCGTGAACTTTGGCATGGTGTTGACGACACCGCCGTAGCTGGCGATTTCGCGCGAATGCACGCGGTCGTACAACACACCAATCACCAGGAACATGGCGCCCGACACAAAACCGTGCGCAATCATCTGCACCAGGCCACCTGCTACGCCGAGGTCGCTGAACACAAAAAAGCCCAGGGTCACAAAACCCATGTGGGCCACCGACGAATAAGCCACCAGCTTCTTCATGTCGCGCTGCACCATGGCCACCAGGCCGACATATACCACCGCAATCAAAGACAAGGCAACCATCAGCCAGGCCCATTCACGCGCCGCGTCGGGTGCAATCGGCATCGAGAAACGCAGGAATCCGTAAGCGCCCAGCTTGAGCATAATGGCCGCCAGCACGGCCGAACCACCCGTGGGCGCCTCCACGTGTACGTCGGGCAGCCAGGTATGCACCGGCCACATCGGAACCTTGACCGAAAACGCCGCCAGGAAGGCGAAAAACAGCAGCGTCTGCGTGGTGCCCCCCAGTGGCAGCTTGTGCCAGGTGGCCAGGTCGAAGCTGCCACCGGACTTGGTGTACAGGAAAATAAGCGCGATCAGCATCAGCAGGGAGCCGAGCAGCGTGTACAGGAAAAACTTGAACGCGGCATAGATCTTGTTGGGCCCGCCCCAGATGCCGATGATCAAGTACATCGGGATCAGCGTTGCCTCGAAAAACACGTAGAACAGCAGGCCGTCGAGCGCGCTGAAAACACCGATCATCAGGCCACTCAGGATGAGGAACGCGCCCATGTACTGGTTGACACGCTGCGTAATCACTTCCCAACCGGCGATCACCACCACCAGGTTGATAAACGCCGTCAGCAGCACAAACCAGAGCGAGATGCCGTCCAGCCCCACGTGGTAGTTGACGCTGAAGCGCTCGATCCACGGCGCCTTCTCGACAAACTGCATCGCGGCGGTACCGAGCTGGAAGCCGTCGTACAGCGGCAACGTAACCATGAAGGAAGCGAATGCACCTATCAGGGCGACCCAGCGCACGGTCTTCGCCTGTTCGTCACGGCCCAACGCCAACAAAATGACGCCGAACACAATCGGCATCCATATCGCCAGGCTCAACAATCCCATTTTTATTATTCTCCTGATACTCGGACTAACGCCAGACGAAATACGTCATCAGTACAAAAATGCCCATGATCATCCACAGCGCATAGTTGTACAGGTAGCCGGTCTGGATACGCCGGACCTTGCCGGAAACCCAGCCCACGACCTTCCAGGAACCATTGACCAGCAGTCCGTCTATCAGCGTCTGGTCGCCGCCTTTCCACAGGCCGGTACCTAAGGCCCGGGCGGCGCGCGCCAGCACGTTTTCGTTGAACCAGTCCATGTAGTACTTGTTGTCGAGCAAGGTATAGAGGGGCATCACACGTGCCTTGATGGCCGTGGGCAACGCCGGGTTGACCATGTACATGTAAAAGGCGCATGCCACCCCGGCCAGCGCCAGCCAGAAAGGCGCCGAGCTAAACGCGTGTATGGCCATGCCCAGGGCGCCATGAAAATCGTCCGCCAGTTCTGCCATGCCTGGATGTTTTTCGGCATCGATGAAAATCGCACCCTTGAAAAAGTCGCCGTAGAGCATGGGAGAAATGGTCATGAAACCGATCACGACCGATGGAATGGCCAGCAGCACCAGGGGCAGCCAGACCACCCAGGGTGATTCGTGCGGCTTGGCGTGGTCGTCGCGGTGGCCATGGTCCGGCTCTTCGTCCCCGGCATGCGCATGGTGCCCATGGTGCGCGTCCGGGTTCTGGTCGTAACGCTCCTTGCCGTGGAACACCAGAAAATACATGCGAAAGGAATAAAAGGCGGTCACGAACACTCCGGCCAGAACGGCGAAATACGCAAAACCCGAACCCCACAGATGGCTTTCGTGCACTGCCTCAATGATGCTGTCCTTGGAATAGAAGCCGGCGAAGAAAGGCGTGCCAATCAGGGCCAGCGATCCCAGCAGCGAAGTAATCCAGGTGATGGGCATGTATTTGCGCACGCCACCCATCCAGCGGATGTCCTGGTTGTGGTGCATACCGATGATCACTGAGCCGGCGCCAAGGAACAGGAGTGCCTTGAAGAAGGCGTGGGTCATCAGGTGGAATACCGCTACGGAATAGGCCGAGGCGCCGAGCGCAACGGTCATGTAGCCCAGCTGCGAGAGCGTGGAATACGCCACCACGCGTTTTATGTCGTTCTGGATGATGCCCAGGAAACCCATGAACAGCGCCGTAATCGCGCCGATCACGAGGATGAAGCTCAGTGCCGCGTCACTCAACTCGAACAGCGGCGACATACGCGCCACCATGAAGATGCCGGCCGTGACCATGGTGGCCGCATGGATCAGCGCAGAGATCGGCGTGGGGCCTTCCATGGAGTCCGGCAACCACACGTGCAACGGGAACTGCGCCGACTTGCCCATGGCGCCGATAAACAGGCAGATGCAGATGACGGTGATCAGCATCCAGCCGGTGCCGGGCAATGTGAGTTTGGCAAGCTCGCCGGCCTTGGCGAACACCTCGGTGTAGTTGAGCGTGCCGGCGAATGCCAGCACCAGACCGATACCCAGGATGAAGCCGAAGTCGCCCACCCGGTTCACCAGGAAGGCCTTCATGTTGGCGAATATCGCGCTGGGCTTGTTGAACCAGAAGCCGATCAGCAGGTACGACACCAGGCCCACCGCTTCCCAGCCGAAGAACAGCTGCAGCATGTTGTTGCTCATGACCAGCATCAGCATCGAAAAAGTGAACAGGGATATGTAGGCGAAGAAGCGGTTGTAGCCATCGTCTTCCCGCATGTAGCCTATGGTGTAGATGTGGACCATGAGCGACACGAAGGTCACCACACACATCATCATGGCGGTGAGGCCGTCCACCAGAAAGCCGATCTCCATCTTGAGGCCACCCACCTGCATCCAGGTATAGACGGTCTGGTTGAAACGCGCGCCCTCCATCGCCACGCTGTACAAGGTCATGGCCGACAGCACAAACGACAGTGCGACACCGGCAATGGTGAGGCTGTGGCTGACACGCCGGCCGATGCGGTTGCCCCCAAACGCCGTTCCAAACACGCCGGCCACAACGGCGCCGACCAAAGGCGCCAATGCCACCGTCAACAGGGCAGAGGCGGAGAGGGTTTGACTCATCGTGTTGTTCAGCCCTTGAGCTGATTCAGTTCATCCACATTGATGTTGGACTTGTTGCGGAATAGCTGCACCAAAATGGCCAGACCAATGGCCGACTCCGCGGCCGCCACCGTGAGTATGAAAAACACGAAGATCTGGCCGCGCATGTCGCCCAGGTAGTACGAGAAGGCGACGAAGTTCATATTGACCGCCAGCAACATCAGCTCGATCGCCATCAACAGGATGATCAGGTTCTTGCGGTTCAAAAAGATACCTATCACGGACAACGCAAACAACATCGCGCCGAGTGATAGAAAGTGTCCTAGCGTCAGCGTCATGCTTTTTTCTCCGCGCCTGGCGCCGCGGTCACCGCCGCAACTTCAGGCACCACAACCGGCGCCGGCTGGGTGACCGCAAGTTTCACCATGCGCAGGCGGTCA
>JANLPN010000561.1:0-19659 GCA_031367285.1 Betaproteobacteria bacterium
GAGTGCGGTGGAGCAGGCCGCAGTGACCGGGGAAGCTGCTGCCGTCCTGAAGACCAACCGCTACGACGCCACGACGCTGAGCCTTCGTTTCACCGACGCGCAAGCCGCCGCCTACACGCGACAGGTCGCCCACTGGACTGCCTATTTCCACGAACCGGCGCGCAACGGCGGGCTGAAGGCGGATCTAATCACCGATCCCGCCGAGCTGCGGCAGTTCGCCGCTTTCGTCACCTGGGCCGCCTGGGCCTCGGTGGCCAACCGTCCGGGCGAAGCCTATTCGTACACCAACAACTTTCCCTATGACCCGAGCGTGGGCAACCTGCCCACCTCGGGCGCGCTGTTATGGAGCGCGCTGAGCCTCACGGTGCTGCTGGCGGGTATTGCCGTGGTGCTGCTGGCCTTTGGCAAATTCGACTACCTGGGCTGGATCAGCCACGACCGGCTCAAGCGCCCGCTGTTGCTGCCGGGTGGTGCCAGCCGCGGGCAGAAAGCACTGGTCAAATACTTCGTGGTGGTGGCGCTGCTGCTGCTGGCGCAAACACTGGTGGGCGGCGCCCTGGCCCACTACCGCGCCGACCCCGGCAGCTTTTACGGCTTTGCGCTGGAACGCATTTTTCCCAGCAACCTGATGCGCATCTGGCACCTGCAGACGGCCATCTTCTGGATTGCGACGGCTTATGTAGCCGCTGCCTTGTTCCTCGGTCGCACGCTCCGCACCGACGAGCCGGCCTGGCTGGCCCCGTGCATCCACGCGCTGTTCGCGGCGTTCGCACTGGTGATCGGCGGCAGCCTGCTCGGGGAATGGCTGGGCATTTCGCAACTGCTGGGCGACTGGTGGTTCTGGCTCGGCAACCAGGGCTGGGAATACCTGGAACTCGGGCGCATCTGGCAGTACCTGCTGGTGGCGGGCCTGTTCGCCTGGTTCGCGCTGCTCTGGACGCTGGTGCGGCCACGGGCCTTGTCGGATGCGGCCGCCAGGCCGATTGTGCGCATGTTCCTGGTGGCGGCGCTGGCTATTCCCGTGTTCTACGTGCCCGCCCTGTTCATCGGTGCCAAGTCCAATTACACGGTGGTCGATACCTGGCGCTTCTGGATCATCCATTTGTGGGTTGAAGGCTTTTTCGAGTTCTTTGCCACCACGGTGGTGGCGCTGACCTTCTACCAACTTGGGCTGACGCGCCGCAATGTGGCCTTGCGTGTGATCTACCTGGACGCCATTCTGTACTTCCTGGGCGGGCTCATGGGCACCGGCCACCACTGGTATTTCACCGGCCAGTCCAACGCCACCATGGCCTTCTCGGCCATCTTCTCGGTGCTCGAAGTGGTGCCGCTTACCCTGCTGACGCTGGACGCGTGGGACTTTGTGCGCACCACGCGCGGCGACCGCGACGCCTCGGGTGCCGCCGTGGTGGTGCCCCACAAATGGACCTTCTATTTCCTGATGGCGGTGGGCTTCTGGAATTTTGTCGGCGCCGGCATGCTCGGTTTCCTGCTCAACCTGCCGATCGTGAGCTACTACGAAGTGGGCACGCTGCTGACACCGGCGCATGGCCACGCGGCGCTGATGGGTGTGTTCGGCATGCTGGCCATCGCGCTGATGGTGTTCGTACTGCGCCAGTGCAGTGAGGACGTGGTGTGGGCCGGCATCGAGAAATACATCAAGCTCGCCTTCTGGGGCAGCAACGCCGGTCTGGCCATGATGGTCGGCTTGAGCCTGTTCCCGGGTGGTGTATTACAGGTATGGGACGTGTTGCAGAACGGTTATTGGCACGCGCGCGGCCTGGACTTCATAAGCAGCGGGCGCTCCCGCACCATCGAATGGATGCGCATGCCGGGCGACGTCGTCTTTATTGTGTTTGGTGCCGTGCCCCTGGTGATCGCAGCCATCAAGGCCTGGCTCGGCGTGCATGGGCCGCAGCCTCTTGCCACCGCCGCAATACTTCCGTCCACGGGTTTGCAACCAGGCCAGTGAGAAAATTTGCCGGGAACTCATTCGACTACCCGCTCCGCGCGCAGCAGCACCGACTGCGGGATCTTCAGGCCGAGGGACCGGGCGGTCTTCTGGTTTATGAGCAGGTCGAACTTGGTGAGTTGCTCCACGGGCAGGTCCGCCGGCTTCGCGCCCTTGAGCAGGCGATCAACAAAACGCGCAATGCCGCGGACAATCTCCGGCGCGGTCCCGGTATAGGCGACCAGGCCACCGTCGTCCACGATATCCGGAAAGGAGTACATGTCGGGAATCCGCGCTGCGCGGGTGAAGCGCAGAATCTGTTCGCGTTGCTGGTAGAGCAGCGGATCGGGCGAAACCACCATCGCATGCGGCTTTGCGGCGCGCACTGCTTCCAGGGCGCGGGCCATGTCTTCCGGCGAGCGTACTTCGACAAAATCGAGTGTCACGCCCAGGAACTGCAGCGCGAAAGCCTTGCCCTGTTCGCGGCCCGCGCTCTGGGACGGGTCGTGGCGCAGCAGGATCACGATCCGGGACGCCGCCGGAACCATCTCCTGCAGGAGCTGGAGTTGCTTGAAACCCAGCTCTGGCTGTACCGTGAATCCGGTGACGTTGCCGCCCGGCCGCGCAAGGCTTTGCACCAGCCCAGCTTCCACCGGGCCGATGCTGCTGGTCATGACGATAGGGATGGTGGAGGTGGACTTGTGCGCGGCCAAGGCCGAAACATTGCCGCCGCCCGTGACGATGACGTCCACCTTGCGCGCGATGAGCTGCATGGCGAGTTCCGGCAGGCGTTCGGCATTGCCTTCGGCGGACACGATGTCGAAATGGACGCTGCTGCCTTCGATATAACCCAGCTCGCGCAAACCCGAACGCAGCCCGTCCATGATGGCGGCAACCGACGGAATCGAGGCGAGGATAAGAATGCCTACCCGTGGCACCTGGCCCGGTTTCTGCGCCAGGGCCGGCCCTGCCACCCAACCGGACACTGAAGCGGCGAGTGCCGGCAACGCAAGAACCGTGTCACGTCTGTTCATGGCATTCCCTCGAAATATCTGCTGACTCGGGCGCGCATTGCGGGTGGACGGGGCCATTCAGGTCCGGCCTGGCAGGAAGTCTATACCGCAAAGTTGCTTCGGGCCCGGTCCGGTCGGTGGGCGGCATCCCGTCACACCGGCTACGAACATCACGGGCTGGCTGCTGGGCGAAAGGTGCTCGGCTAGGTTTTCGGGATCGTTGCCAGGTGGCCGCTGGTCGAGGGATTTTCCTGCACCCATACCAACACGCACCGAGTCAGAACTTCGGGCGTAGCCCACTCAGGCATCTGGTGTTTACCGTGCCGCTCGTTGTGCCATGCCGCCTGATGCACGTGGCGCGTCCTGGAAAAAAGCACCAGTTCCCGGCTTGCGTCATCCGTTATCAGCCGGCCGTGCCTGTTAAATGCGGCGCCTCGATCCAACAGAGGGTCCAGCAAGACGGTGTAAGGCAGTCTCGATATTTGATCGTCAGGCATGTCAATCATGGGCACAAGCCAGTATGCGCCCTAATTCGCGCAGCGTCTGTACGAAAACTGGCAGCGCTGCGCGCGGCAGCATGGCGTGGCTGCCCTTGTTGCCATCGGTATGGTGGGTGGGCACGGTGGTTTTGGCGAAGGGATGGAATCGGGCGTTCAGCAGCAGCCGAGGAAGTGGCTGTTGCGGTAAAAAGGCCCCAGGTCTTCGGCCAGCGCCTGCACGCTGCCGCGCCATCGGGCTACGGCATCGGATTGCGATGCCAGCGCACTGCGCATGCGAGCCGCGAGTTCGGCGCGCAGGGCGGCTTCGTCCAGGCCCGTGAGTTGCCCTGCGCGCACCACCGTACGGCCGCCCACGATGACCTGGTCCACCTGTTGCGCGGGTGAGAGTGCCCGCACGGACAGGCGTTGCGCCACGGCCTCGCGGATGCCCGGGCGCAACGCAGCCAGCACGGTGGCATCGGGCGCATAAGCAATGCCCTGGCAGTCACGCAGGGCCACGGCGAAGCCTATGCGCACCCCCACGTCGCGTGCCGCGCGCGCCACGGCCGCTGCTTCCTCCAGATAACTGCCCGCGCCCTGCACCCGCGTGTAGTGCACCATCAGATGCGCCACACCCTTGCGCACGGCGCGCGCGAACGAGGTGGCGGCACACAAGTAAGGGTCAACACCGGGCAACACGCCCTGAAACGGCAGCCATGACTCCAGCGGCTGCCCGAACGCGCCCAGGCTGCTGGTGCGCACCATGCGCCCATGGTCGTGGGCGTTGGCCAATGCAGGCAATACGAGGCGGCGCGGTGCGGATGGCACGGTTTGCAGGGGTGTCACATCCGCGATGTGGCCAGCCACGATGCTTATGCGCATATTGGGCTGCGCAGGGGTGCTGCCGGGGTCGCTCAGCAGCCGGGCGCAGTCCAGCGTGCCGTCCTGCGGGCCTTGCGCCCGCTCCTGGACCGTATCGTTCATCGTCTGCTCCGCCGTTGTTTCACCTGAACGCCATTGTCTCTTCCGCCGGGCGGCAACACCCCTTTCATGCCACCCGGCATCAACTGCGCCACGCGCGCATGCGAATTTTTTAAATCCTAGGGTTTACACCGATTAATTGGCCTAATGGTCTGACCTTAAAATAGATCGACAACATTTACGGCACATTCTTCCGCTTGGTTAAGCGGTAGTTGCGACCCGGTTGGCAAGACAAGGAGACAGGTATGCTGGAATTCGGCGGAGCTATTGCTCGCCGCTCCGTTGACGCGAGCGATGGCAAATCGCGGTTGACGCTGTTGAGGTTCTGACGTGGACCCGGTCCTCATCGAGAACCTGCTCCAGCGTGTGGTGACGGGCGTTCTGGTCGGCAGCATCTACGGACTGCTGTGTACCGGGCTGGGCATGATTTTTGGCGTGATCCGGGTCATCAACTTTGCCCAGGGCGAGTTCATGATGCTCGGCATGTACGCGACGATGATCATCGGCGCCATGTTGTCCGTCATGCTCGGGATCGGTCCGGCAGGTGGAGCCTATCTCGGGATCATCGTCGCTGCGATCATGCTTGCCGGGGCTGGCTGGGCCTTGCAACGTTATGTGATCTCCCACGTCAGTGGCGCCCGTGTGGTGGGCAGCGACAACGAAGGGCATTTTGCGCAGCTGATCCTGACGCTGGGCCTGAGCCTGGTGCTCTCCAACATGGCGTTGCTGATGTTCGGGTCCTCGCCCAGAACCGTCCAGTCCCCACTCGCCTCGTCGTCCTGGACACTCGGGCCGTTCACCAGCGGTGCCATCACGGTATTCGTGAACCAGGCGCGTGCCATCGGGTGCCTGGCAGCAATCGTCACCAGCATCGGCCTGTATGTTTTCGTCCAGAAGACACGGGCGGGCACGTCGATGCGGGCCGCCGCCGACAACCCCACTGCTGCCACTATCGTCGGCATTGACGTGCAAAGTGCGTATGCGCGCGCCTTTGCCATCGGCACCGGCGCCACCGCGTTGGCAGGCGGCCTGATCGCCATGTATTACCCGGTCCACCCCTACATTGGGGTCGAGTTCGTGATCATCATGTATGCCGGGGTGGTGCTGGGCGGCATGGGCAGCATGCTCGGCGCCTTCTGGGGCGGGTTCACCATGGGTCTGGTGCAGCAGCTTTCCACGTATTTTCTGCCGTTTCAACTGCAGAACGCGACCATCTTCCTGTTGTTCCTGGCGGTGGTGCTGTTGCGCCCACAAGGTCTGTTTGGCCGCAGCGCGGAGCGCACCTGATGCTGACCAGTCCGTTCAAGGGCCCCACCTTAACCATGATCCTGGTGGTCGCTGTGTTGATGGCGGCCGCGGCGGCCCTCATCAAGGATCCCTATTACCAATTGGTTCTCAGCACGGTGCCGATCTGGGCGACGCTTGCGCTGAGCTGGAACCTGTTCAGCGGCTACACCGGTCTTATCTCGTTCGGCCATGCCACGTTTTTTGGGCTGGGCGCGTTCACGGTCGCCTTGCTGGCCATCAAATTCGGTATCTCTCCGTGGCTCGGGCTGGCGATTGCGGCTTTCGTCGGAGGCGCTGCGAGTGTGCTGATCGGATCGATCACGTTCCGCTTGCGGGGGCACTACTTCGCACTCGCCATGCTTGCCTACCCGCTGCTGTTCATCTTCGTGTTCGACTGGATGGGCTGGCAGGAGCTCACCTTCCCGGTACGGCGCGATGAGCCGGTCCGCTTCATGCAGTTCGCCGATCCCCGGGTGAATACCCTGATTGGCGTGGGCCTCATGACGGCGACCCTGTTGATCACGCTGATGGTGGAGCGCTCGCGTTTCGGTCTCGCCATGCTGTCGATCAAGCAGAATGAGCTGGCGGCGGAGGCAGCGGGCATCAACACGCTGCGCATCAAGATGGCCGGGTTCGTCGCCAGTGGTGCCTTGGGCGCACTGGTGGGGGGGTTCCACGCGGTGGTGCTGCAGGTGGTCACGCCGCATGGCGTGCTGGGCACCGTGATTTCCGCGCAGGCATTGATACTGACGCTTTTCGGCGGCGTTGGAACCCTGTGGGGACCGCTTATCGGCGCGACCGTACTGATTCCCCTGACCGAGGGCCTGCGAGCCCAGCTCGGCCATATTCTTCCGGGGATTCAAGGTGTCATCTACGGTTTGACGATCATGCTCGTCATACTGCTGGCCCCCGAGGGCGTTTTCTGGAAAGTCAGGGATCTGCTGGCGCGGCGCAAGACGACGGCGGGCGCGCAGCCAGTCCAGACTCCACCTACGGTAGCTGCGGCCCCTGTGGCCCCAAGGCTCGACGTCCCGCTCGCCGCGCCTGGAGAAGTGCTTCTCAAGGTGTCCGGCCTTTCAAAATCGTTTGGCGGACTCAAGGCGGTCCACAACGTCAGTTTCGAGGTCCGGCGAGGAGAAATCGTCGGCATCATCGGCCCCAATGGCGCTGGCAAGACTACGCTTTTCAACGTCATCAACGGTTTCCAGAAAGCCACGGCGGGAACGGCCGAAATCGACGGCGTCAACACGGTGGGATTGCGGCCGAACGCGCTGTGCGCGCTCGGAATGGGGCGGACGTTCCAGGTGGCGCGGCCATTCCAGCGCATGAGCGTGCTCAACAACGTGGTGGTTGGCGCGCTGGCCCGCAGCCGCGACGGGGCCGACGCGATCGGCATGGCGCATGAGGCGCTGGTGATCGTGGGGTTGGCCGGCAAGGCCTTTGAGAAAGTCAGCGGCCTCACCAATCTTGAACTCCGACTGATGGAACTCGCGCGTTCCCTGGCCTCCCGCCCGAAGCTGCTGCTGCTAGATGAAACGCTCGCCGGCCTGGGGGCTGGAGAGGTGGAGGAAATCCTGCACGTTATCCAGCGGCTTCCGTCCGCGGGTGTCACCGTGGTGATCATCGAACACACCATGCACGCCATGACGCGGCTGGCTGACCGGTTCGTCGTGCTTGACCACGGGCAAGTCATCGCGCAAGGCCATCCGTCGTCCGTCATGGCGAATCCGGAGGTCATCAAGGCCTACCTCGGCAAGAAATGGATGGAAATGCATGCTGCGGCTTGAAGGTATCAGCGCCGCCTATGGGGCCATCCGTGCCTTGAGCGAAGTGTCGCTCAAGGTGGAAGCCGGCCAGTTCATCACAGTCGTTGGACCGAATGGCGCGGGCAAGACCACCTTGTTCAACGCGATCTCGGGTCACGTGATCCCCAGCGCCGGCAGCATCGTCTTTGACGGACACGACCTGCGCAAGCTGCCAGCCAAGGACCGTGCCCATCTCGGTATTGCGCACGTCCCGGAAGGCCGCCAGGTGTTCGGCAACCTGACCGTGCGGGAGAACCTGGAGATGGGCGCCACCACGGCCAGGGGCCGCGCCGAATGGGCGAGCAATCTGCAGAGCTGTTTCTCGCTCTTTCCCGTGCTGGCGCAGCGCAGTAGCCAACTGGCCGGGACGCTGTCGGGCGGTGAACAACAGATGCTGGCGATAGCACGGGGCCTGGCCTCTTCACCGCGGCTGTTGCTGCTCGACGAACCCTCCATGGGGCTGGCGCCGATCGTGGTGGACATGATTTTCGAGCGCATCCAGGACATCCACCGCACCGGCAAGCTCACCATTGTCCTGGTGGAACAGCGGGTGGTCGAAGCGCTGGAACTCTGCGACTGGGCCTATGTGCTCGATGTCGGCCGCTGTGTAGCGAGCGGGCCCCCGGCCCAGCTCATGAAAGATGAACGAATCAAGCAGGCCTATCTGGGCATGGCCTGACCAAACCCTTACAACCCCGAGGAGACTCACGATGACGAAGACAAGTATCACCCGCCGCACCGCGCTGGGTTTGACCGTGGCCGCTGTATCCGGCGGCCTTACCCACACGGCCTCAGCCCAGAGCGCGGCGACGATCAAGATCGGCACCGTGATCCCGTTGTCCGGACCGTGGGCCTCCATCGGGCTCAATATCAAGGCCGGCGCGGACTTCGCCATCGAGGACATCAACGCCTCCGGTGGTATCAAGGCGCTGGGCGGCGCCAAGCTGCAACTGGTAGCCGCGGACGCCGAAGATTCGGTTGAAAAGGCCAAGAACGCGGCGCAGCGCTTGCTGGCGCAGGAGCCCGGCCTGATAGGCGGATTCGGAGACGCGCTGAGCGGCATGACCCTGGTCGTGACGGAATTGACCGAGCGCGCCGAACTGCCCTGGATTACCCAGACGTTTGCCGACGCGCTGACCGAGCGCGGTTTCAAATATATTTTCGAGGCGGTTCCGGTCGCCAGCATGCAAGGCCAATTGGCGCTGCCCACCGTGATCGAGCTGGCCAAATTGGCAACCGGTTCCGCGCCTAAAACGGTCGCGGTGGTGGCGGATACCAACCAGGCGATTCAAGGCATGGTCAAGACTTGGCGCGAGGGCGGCTTCGACAAGGCCGGGCTGACGCTGCTGTCCGAGAAGCCGTACACGCCTCCAATTTCAGACGCCACCGAATTGATCGCCAACCTGCGCCGCAACAAGCCGGACATCCTGTTCCTGATGCCGTCGGCCCTGCCCGACCTCAAGCTCATGCTGGACAAGCTCAGCGAACTGGGCCTGGGCCGCGATGTGTTGCCCACGTTCGCCGTGGCCGGCCCCAGCGCCGCACCCGAGCTGCTCAATGTCGCCGGCGCCAAAAATCTGGAGAATTTCTTCAGCATAAATTCGAACTGGCCGGGCAAGCGGCATCTGGACCTGGCTGGGCGGTTCAAGGCCAAGACCGGGCGCCCCTGGATGACTGCGCAGGCGATCGACGGTTACGGGCAGATCATGATCTACCGTGAAGCCCTGGAAAAGGCGGGCGCGGCGGATCGCAAAAAAGTCGCCGACATTATTCGCAAAATGGATTCGACTACCGGTGCGGCGGATTATTTCAACGGACCGCTGAAATGGGACGAACGAGGCCGCCGTGTGGGAGCCGGGCTGGTGATTGCGCAATGGCAAGGCGGCCAGCCGGTGCCGGTTTATCCACCGGCCATGGCCACCGCCAAACCGGTCTGGCCGGGCAAATAAGCTGGCGAGACGCCGACTCCACACCATGCAGCAAGAAACGCAGCCATGACCCCTGAATTCGAAGGACGGCAATTCGTGGTGACCGGCGGTGCGGGCGGTATTGGAAGCGTGTGCGCGCAGCAATTGCTGGAACGGGGTGCACATGTCCTGTTGGTCGATCCGGATGCGGGGCGGCTCGATGGTTTGCAGGCCAGGCTCAATGGGGGCGAGCGTCTCGCGCTGCATGTCTCGTCGCTGTCATCGCCGCGAGACGCCGCGGCCGCGCTGGACGCCGCAGGCAGGCCGATCCATGGGTTGGTACATATGGCCGGCCTGTTCGAGAATGATCCGCTCGACCCGGACGACCATTCGGCGTGGGACCGGGCCATGGCATCCAACCTGACCAATGGTTATGACCTGGCGGTGGCCTACCAGACACGGCGCGATCCCAGCGCGGTGGGGCGCATCATATTCTGCAGCTCGGGTGCCTACCGCAAAGGGGTGCCGGGGCGCGTCTCTTATTCGGTCGCGAAAGCCGGCATCGTCGGACTGACGCGGGGCCTCTCCAGACAATACGCACCGCACACACTGGTCAATGCCGTGGCGCCGAATGCCATCCGCACGGCGATGACAAGTTCAGTCTTCGACCAGCGCGGCGACGCCATCCTGGCCACCATTCCACTGGGCCGCTTCGGCGAGCCGGAAGAGATCGCGTCGGTAGTAACTTTTCTGTGCGGCAAGGGGGCCTCGTACATCACCGGTCAGACCATCAATATCGACGGGGGCGTATGGCATTCATGACCTCAACACTCGGACCATGCAGGGAAAGGGAGCGTCAACCATGAGCTGGAAGATCGGAATGCCGAACCTCGGCCACACCATGGAAGAAGGCAAGGTCGCGGAATGGCACAAGGCGGTCGGCGACACCGTCAGCAAAGGCGAAACCATTGCGGTGGTCGAGACCGATAAGGCAAGCTTCGATATCGAGTCGCCCGCCGCCGGCGTGTTGTTGGTGATCCACGCACCAGCCGGAACCGTGGTGCCGGTGGGTGACGCCATCGGACTGGTGGGCGCCATCGGCGAAATCGCGCCGGCGCCGGGGACGCCGTCTCCGCTGCCGGCCGCTACCACGCAGCCGGCGCCAGCTGAAAGGCAAGCCGAAGGTGCAACGGCGCAGCGGTCCCAGCGCGCCAGAATCTCTCCCGCGGCACGCGCGCTTGCGGACGAACTAGGCATCGACCTTGAAGGCATAGCGGGGAGCGGCGACGATGGTTTGGTCACGCGAGACGATGTGCGTGCGCGTGCGGCCGCGGCGCCGCGGGACGAAGCCGTGCCGCTGTCACCGATGCGCCGGGCGATTGCTGAGGCTACGGAGCGGTCGTGGCGCACTATTCCCCATGTGCCCCTGCATTCCCATGCGGATGTGACGGCCCTCTTGAGCAAGCAAGGCGTCGGCCTTACCGCTGCGCTAACCCGCGCCTGCGCGCTGGCTTTGCCCCGCCATCGCGCATTCAACGGCTGGTTGCTGGAGAGCGCTTTCAAACCTTCACGCCATGCCGACATCGCGCTGGCTATCTCTACCCCCGCGGGCTTGGTAACCGCGGTGGTCGACGCGGCCGAGACCAAATCACTGGCGCAACTGGGCCACGAGATCAGCGCTCTGGCAGCAAGTGCCAGGGACGGACGGCTCGACGGCGCAAAAATGACCGGGGGCTCCTTCACCATCAGCTCGCTTGGCCGCTGGGGCGTGGACGCTTTTTCCCCGGTTATCTCCGCTCCGCAGGTCGCCATTCTGGGCGTAGGCCGCGTCAACCGCGTTGCGCGCGAGGGGCCAGACGGGAATGTTCGCTTCGTCAGCGAAATCGGCCTGACGCTGGTATTCGACCACCGGGCCAATGACGGCGTGCAGGCGGCGGAGTTTCTTGCGGACATCGTCGGCCATCTGGAACAAGTCAAGGAGGACGCCTAATGAGCGAAAGCGATTTCACGTCCGGCCAACTGGTGTCATTCTGGCGCGGCATGCTTCGTATCAGGCTGTTCGAGCAGGCAGCGCTGTACCAGTCGTCGATCGGCAAGATCTACGGCGCGCTGCATAGCTGCGAGGGCCAGGAGTCCTGCTGCGTGGGGGTGTGCTCCGCGTTGGAGAAGGGCGACTATGCCGCCTCTACCCATCGCGGCCACGGCCATACCCTGGCGATGGGTGCACGCATGGACCGCATGATGGCGGAGTTGTTCGGCCGCGTCGACGGCTACTGCAGAGGCAAGGGGGGCTCGCTGCACATCGCCGATCTGGGTGTCGGCATGCTCGGCGCCAACGGCATCGTCGGCGCCGGTTACGCGATCGCCGCGGGGGCCGCGCTGAATGCCAAGGTGACCAAGAACGGCCGGGTCGCGGTGGTCTTCTTCGGCGACGGGGCGATCACGCGGGGTACCTTCCACGAGGTCATGAACATGGCTTCGTTGTGGAAACTCCCCCTGCTGCTGGTCTGCGAGAACAACGAATACGCGCAGTACATGCACTGGTCCGACACCATGGTCTTCGATAACATCGCGGGGCTTGCGCGCAACTACCACATGGAGGGCGTTCAGCTGGATGGCAATGACGTCCGCGCCGTGCACACCACCGTGCGCAATGCGGCGCAACGCGCACGCGCCGGCGATGGGCCGACACTGATCGAACTCAAGACCCAGCGCTTCCACGGCCATTCTTCCGGCGACCCCCAGGTCTACCGCAGCAAATCTTCGGTGGAGGAACTGCGCCGCACGCGCGACCCGATCGCCAGACTGGAAGCCGAGTTGGTGGCCTTGGGCCTGCTGGCCAACCGCGACGCCCTGCTTGCGGAGGTCGAGGCCGAAGTGGCGCAAGCCATCGCATTTGCCGAAGCAAGCCCTTATCCGGCAGACGTTGAGGTGGGCCAACATGTCTACGCATGAGACCCCCAGCCCCGCCGCTTTGCGTCAGGCCCCCCAAGGGGGTGCAAGAAAACTTGGGAGCGGCCCGGAGTTTTCTCATGAGTCGGCGTTTCAAGGAGAGGCCAAGGTGCGCGAAATTACTTTCCGGGACGCCATCCGCGAGGCGCTGGCCGAGGAGATGGAGCGGCAACCGTCGATGATCATCATCGGCGAAGACATTCTTCCGGGTGGCGGCACCTTCGGCATCCACCAGGGCTTTGGCACCCGGTTTCCGGGGCGCATGTTCGAAGCGCCGATCTCGGAAGCCGCGATCATCGGTACCGCGCTCGGCGCGGCCCTGACCGGCGGGCCGGCCGTGGCGGAGATCATGTATTCGGACTTCCTGACCGTCTGCATGGACGAGATCGTCAACCAGGCCGCCAAAATCCGCTACATGACCGGTGGCCAGGCGCGGGTGCCCCTGGTCATTCGCACCCCTTGTGGAATGACCAAGGGCATCGCCGCACAGCATTCCCAGTCACTGGAGGCGTGGTTTGCGCACGTCCCCGGTCTGCGGGTGGTGATGCCTTCGACGCCCGCGGACGCGAAAGGCCTGCTCAAATTTGCCTTGCGCGGCGAAGACCCGGTCATCTTTCTGGAACACAAGCTGCTGTACGGGACCAAGGGCCCCGTGCCGGAAGATGTCGACCTGCTGGTGCCGTTCGGAAGCGCCGCCGTGGTGAGGGCCGGGTCTGATCTGAGTATTGTGGCCACCGGCCTGATGGTGTCGCGTGCCCTGGAAGCCGCCGTGCGGCTGGAACAGGCGGGCATATCGGCGGAGGTCATTGACCCGCGCACGGTGTCTCCCATCGACTGGGAGACAATCTTTGCGTCGGTCGACAAGACCGGGCGGGCACTCATCGTGAACGAGGCAACGCTGGTGTGTTCGGTGGCATCTGAAATCGCCGCCACGATAGCGGAGAAGCGCTTCAATTCGCTGGATGGCCCGGTACGCCGCATCGGGTCGCCTTTTGTGCCGAAGCCTTCCACGCCGGGGCTGGAGAAACTGGCCTACCCCTCCATCGACGAAATCTTCTCTACGGCCAGGGAAATGATGCCGCGCAAGCGGGCCCTTGTTTAAGCCAGAGACCAGCACATGAACAGAGTCGCGGGAAAAATAGCGTTGGTCACGGGTGCCGCGAGCGGTCTGGGCGAAGCCAGCGCGCGTCTGCTGGCGCGAGAGGGCGCAAGCGTCATACTGACCGACATGAACGACACGGCGGGTGAGCGCGTCCTGCGCGATATCCAGGCCGAGGGGGGCAGCGGCATCTACATCCATCTCGATGTCGCCAACGAAGACGACTGGCGTGCCGCCATGGCGCTGGTCCGCCAACGCTTCGGTCAACTCAACGTTGCCGTCAACTGCGCCGGCACCAATATCGCTCGCTCCTTTCCCACTGAGACCACATTGGAAGACTGGCGCCGCCTGATGTCCACCAATCTGGACGGCGTTTTTCTGGGAACCAAGCACGCACTGGCGGCAATGCGTGACAGCAACCCGGTGAATGGTTCCATCATCAATATCTCCTCCGTCATGGGCCTGGTTGGCCTGCCCGACATCGCCGCCTACAACGCTTCCAAGGGCGGAGTGCGTTTGTACAGCAAGTCGGTGGCGCTGTCGTGTGCGGAGCAGCGCCTGAATGTGCGCGTCAACACCGTGCATCCGGGTTTTATCGACACGCCGCTTCTGCGCACCGCCATGGCAAGGTTCGACGACGCCGAGCAGGCGCGCAAATCGTACGACGCCTTGCAGCCCGTGGGCCACCTGGGTCAGCCGCAAGATATTGCCTACGGCGTGTTGTACCTGGCATCCGACGAGTCCAGGTTCATGACCGGTGCTGAACTCGTTATTGACGGGGGTTTCACGGCCCGCTGAGGCTGACGGAACACCAAGGGTTGCAAGCTTTTCACACTTTATTTTTCAGGAGATCGACATGATTTATGAATTGCGCGTCTACCGCGCTTTGCCAGGCAGGATGCCGGCGCTGCTAAAACGGTTCGAGACCAGGACGTTGAAGATTTGGGAGCGCATGGGCATACGGCAGTTGGGCTTCTGGTCAACCGTGATCGGCCCCTCGCATCTGGAACTGGTTTATATGTTGGTTTGGGAGTCGATGGCGGAGCGGCAACAAAAGTGGGAAGCCTTCCAGGCAGACCCGGAATGGTTGCAGGCCTGGACGGAATCGGAGCAGGACGGCATCATCGTCGGTAATGTCGCCAGTTCTTTTCTGAGCCCCACGAAGTTTTCAGCGCTCCAGTAGCGCAAACCGGCCTGGGCCAGCTTCGACGACCGACAACAAAGAGACCTAGTTATGCACTATGCAATCGGCGTTATTTCCCATGCGCGACGTTGCTCGCTGGGCCTGGTGCTGGCCGCGCTGGGCACGGCCGTTCTGGCACAAAACCCGGCAGACGGCTTTCCGGTGAAGCCGATCCGCATCATCGTGCCGTTCGGTCCCGGTAGTGGTACCGACATCGCCACACGTTTGCTCGCCCAGCATCTGGAAGCGGCCATCAAACAAAGCGTGGTGACCGACAACCGGCCCGGCGCCAGCGGTTCCATCGCCGCATCGGCCGTGGCCCGCGCCGCTCCGGACGGCTACACCTTGCTGATGGGAACCAACTCCACCCATGGCGCGAATTCCGGACTCATCGCCAAGCTGCCGTACGATCCGATCAAGGACTTCGTGCCGGTCGGCCTGGTCGGCGTCTTCTCCAGCTTCCTCGTGGTCAATCCCGCCCTGCCGATCCGCACGCCCGCCGAGCTGGTGGCCTACGGCAAGGCCAACCCCAAGGCCTTGAGCTTCGCGGCCGGCAATACCTCGAGTCTGATCATGGGCGAGATGTTCGCGCGCAGCACCGGCATTGAAATGTTGCGGGTGCCGTACACCAGCAACCCGGCCGGCGTCACCGATGTAATCGCGGGTCGCGTGTCGGTCATGTTCCCCGACATCTCATCGAGCATCGCGCACGTGAAATCGGGCTCGCTGCGCGCGCTGGCCTCGGTGACGCTGGCGGACCGCAGTCCGATGGCGCCGGAGTTGCCCACCGTGGCGGAGACGGTGGTGCCAGGTTTCCATTTCATTGGCTGGGTTGGCCTGTTCGCGCCTGCGGGCACACCAGCGCCGGTGGTGGCCAAACTCGCCACCGAAGTGCAGAAAGTCTTGGCCATTCCGGAAATCGGCCAGCGTTTGCAGCAGCTTGGCGCCGAGGCCAAATGGATGGGTCCGGCCGACTTCCGCACCTTTGTTGGCGCCGAGGTTACCCGGCTGCCCAAGATCCTCGCCGACATCGGCGTACAACCGCAGTAGCAACACTCCATGGCGCTGCATCCGTTCATTGCCGCTGCATTGTCGTCCGCGTCGGGCGCTTTGCCCTATAGCGACATGCCTGTCGACCAGGCGCGCGCCCAGGCCAAGTTGCCGTATGCAAATGACCGTGCCCCGATACCGGTGGCCGCGGTGCGTAACCTGTTCATTCCCGGGTCCGGCGGGCTTGCGATCCCGGTACGCATCTACACGCCGTCCGGCGATGGGCCACACCCGGTGCTGGTTTTTTTCCATGGCAGTGGCTTCGTGGTGCTCGACCTCGATACCCACGACGAACTCTGTCGCCGCCTGTGTGCCGGTGCGTCCTGCGTGGTGGCCTCGGTGGGCTACCGCTTGGCGCCCGAGCACAAGTTCCCGGCCGCGCCGGACGACTGCCTGGACGCGACCCGCTGGATGGCCGACAACGCGGCTGAGTTTGGCGCTGATGCCAAGCGCATGGCGGTGTGCGGCGACAGCGCCGGCGGCTGCCTGGCCGCAGTGACGGCGCTGCGTATCCGCGACGAAGGTGGGCCGGAGTTGTCTGGCCAGTTGCTGTTTTATCCGGTCACCGACTACCCCTCGGAGCAACACGAGTCCTACCGCGGTTATGGCGCCGGCTTCGGCCTGACCGCCGATGGCATGACTTGGTTCTGGAACCAGTACCTGGCCGACCCGTCCACCGCCAGCCATCCCCATGCCGCGCCCTTGCGTGCGACCTCGGTCGCGGACCTGCCGAGCGCCTACGTGCTGGTGGCCGAATGCGACGTGCTGCGCAGCGAAGGCGAAGCTTTTGCGCAGCGCCTGCGAAGCGTCGGCGTCCCGGTGGTGGGGAAGTGTGCCGATGGCATGAACCACGGCTTCCTGAAATATGCCGCTGTGTTACCCGAGGTCGCGGCCGACATAACCGATGCCTGCGCCTGGCTGCGACAACGCTTGCAGGTTCCGGCGGCGCAACCGGACATCCACGGGTGAACACCATGCTCGACCTGACTCCGGTCAATGTTCCCAAGGCGGCTGACGTGCTGGCCGGAATCCTGCGGGAAAAAATTCTTACCGGCAATCTGGACGAAGGCATGCCGCTGCCCAACGAGCGCGAGTTGGGCACCCAGGCCGGCCTGTCCCGTGCGTCGGTGCGCGAAGCGCTGCGCATACTCGAAGGTGAAGGCCTGATAACAACGCGCATCGGACGCAACGGCGGCTCGGCCGTGGTGCGGCCGAGCAGCGCGACCATTGAACGCTCGGTCGGCATCTTTATCCGCGGCCAGCGTATCCGGCTCGAAGCGGTGCTGGAAACCCGCTCCGCCATCGAGCCGCCGTCGGCGCGTTTCGCTGCACAGCACCGCACCGACGCCGATCTGGAAGAGATCGTCAAGAGCCACGCCAAGCTGGAGCAGGCGTCCGCGGCCGACGACATTTCCGGCTATGTGCGCGCCAATCTCGACTGGCACGTGCAGGTGGTGCGCGCCAGCCACAACGAATTGCTGATCGCCTTTATCTCGGCGGTGTCGCAGTCGGTCTATGTGGCGACCGATCTGGAAGGATTCAACTCGGCCAATGTGCGCAACTCCGTGATCCGGGCCCACCGCCGGGTGATGGATGCAATCGTGGCAGGCGACGGCGACGCGGCGGCGCGGCGCATGGAACGGCACGTCGCCGCCTATATCAGTGACGTGAAACAGACCCAAACCAAACATGACGGCGCACAGCCGAAGGAGATCTAATGGCAGGCATTGTTGGCATCGACGTGGGCGGTACCTTTACCGACCTGTTCTACTCAGGGGACGCCAAGCGGCCGCACCTGATCCTCAAAGTTCCGTCCACCCCGCAGGACCCGTCGGTCGGGCTGCTGAACGCGTTGCGCGCGGCCGGGTTGGCCCCCGGCGAGCTGGACGCGATACTGCATGGCACGACCATCGCGACCAACGCGGTGATCGAGCGGCGCGGCGCGAAATGCGCCCTCGTCACCACCACGGGCTTTCGCGACGTCCTGGAACTCGGTCGGCGCGACCGGCCCACCATGTACGGCCTGGAAGGCGTGCACGAGCCATTGGTGCCGCGCGATCTGCGTTTCGAGGTCGACGAACGTCTGGACTACGAAGGCAAGGTGCTGGTGCCGCTCGACGTCGAAGGCCTGAAGGCCATAGGCGCCGTGCTCAGGGCGCGTAATGTTGAATCGGTGGTGATATCGTTCATGCACGCCTACGCCAACACGGCGCACGAACTGCAGGCGCGCGATATTCTGGCGGCCATCAACCCGGCCTGGGAACTGGTGACCGCCACGTCCGTGGTGCGTGAATACTACGAGTTCGAACGCACCAGCACGGCCGTCGTGCAGGGTTATCTGCAGCCGCTGGTGGCGCGTTACGCCAAAAACCTGGCACGCGAGCTTGGCCATTGGGGCTACGACCGCGACGTCGCCATCATGCAATCCAATGGTGGCGTGGCGCCGCTGCGGCAACTCGGCGCGCGCGCGGCCTACATCGTGCGCTCCGGCCCCGCCGCCGGTGTGATGGCCTCGGCCAGGCTGGCGGCCGAAGCCGGCTTCTCGCACATCATCACCGGCGACATGGGCGGTACCAGCTTCGACGTGGCGGTGGTAATCGATGGCGAGCCCAAGGTGGCCGAAATCACCAACCTCGACTTCCGCATTCCCCTGCGCCTGCCAATGATTGACGTGCACACCATCGGCGCCGGTGGCGGCAGCATCGCCTACCTGGACCGCGGCGGCATGCTGCAGGTGGGCCCACGCAGCGCCGGTGCGGTGCCAGGCCCCGTGGCTTACCGGCGCGGCGGCACCGAGCCGACCGTGACCGATGCCAACGTGGTGCTGAGCCGCATCAATCCGGCCAGTCCGATGAACGGCAGCAACACCACGCTGGATGTGGCAGGCGCGCGTGCCGCGGTGCGCGGCCTGGGCGAAAAAATGGGCCTGGGCCTGGAGGAAACCGCCGAGGCGATCCTGGCCGTGGTCAACCAGCGCATGGCCGGACGTATACGCCTGATGTCGATCGAACGTGGCCTGGACCCGCGCGACTTTGCACTGGTGGCTTTCGGCGGCGCCGGACCGCTGCACGGCGGCGCGCTGATGCGCGAGGTGGGCGTCAGCACCATGCTGGTTCCGCTGTACCCCGGTGTGTTGTGCGCCTTGGGTTGCGTCTACGCCGATCTGCGTTACGACATTTCGCAGACGGTGGAAAAGCGGCTCGACAAGCTGGTTCCGGGTGAACTGGCCGGCATCGTCGCGCGCCAGCGCGAGCAGGGCCAGCAGCAGATCGACGAGAGCCAGGTCCCGATCGACGTGACCACCATCACGCACGCCGCGGACATGGCCTACGCCGGACAGATCCATGCCTTGCGGGTGACCATAGAACCGGACTGGGACAGCGCGCGGCTTGAGCAGGCCTTCAACGAGGTCTACAAGGCCACCTTTGGCAACACGCTGGCCAACATACCGGTCGTCATGGTGATCTTGCGCACCATCGCGATCGGCAAGCGCAGCAGCGCCAGCTTGCCGCAGGCGACCCGGTTCGCCGACGGCAAGGCGCAGCCAAGGTCCCGGCGGCCGGTGCACTTCAATACCTGGCATGACACCCCCGTCTATATGCGCGACGACCTCGCGCCGGGCATGCGATTCGATGGCCCGGCCATCATCGAGCAGAGCGATACCACCACCGTTGTCGAACCCGGCATGGACGTGGTCATCGATCCCAAAGGCAATATGTTGGTAAAGGTGAAATAACATGGATGCAGTAACACTTGCGGTGGTGCGCGGAAGCCTGGAACAGATCGCCGATGAAATGGATCTGCACCTGATCCACGCGGCCATGTCCCCGATCATCTCGGAGACCAACGACTGCGCCAACGGCATCTTTCACCCGACCACCGGCGAGACCATTGCGCAGGGGCGTTATGGCTTGCCGGTTTTCCTGGCCTACATGCAATTCGCGGTGCAGAA
>JANLPN010000580.1:0-4004 GCA_031367285.1 Betaproteobacteria bacterium
CCGAACGCTGGAAGACGATGGGTTTCTCCGAAATGCCGCTCAAGACACCCGAGCAGTTTGCCGAAACGGTGCGCAACGACATTCGCGACTGGGGCACGATTGTGCGTACCGGCAATATCAAGGCCGATTGAACCGTGGCCCTTGGCGCCGGTTGATTCGTTGTTGCGCGGGCGTTTTACTGCTTGGCGCCAAGCGCCACCGCGCGCTGCCGCGACTCCGCCAGCACCGCGCCGTCCACGGGCTGCTGCGTGGCCCAGCCGCCGGTGTGTTGCTCCACCACGGCGCACAGGGCCGTAATCCATTCCGGCTGGTCGTTCAGGCAGGGTATGTAGCTGAATTGCTTGCCGCCTGAACGCAGAAAAGCGTCCCTGCCTTCAATGGCAATTTCTTCCAGTGTTTCCAGGCAGTCGCTGGTAAAGCCCGGGCACACCACGTCCACGCTTGCCACCCCCGCCTGCGCCATGGCAATCAGCGTCGGCTCGGTGTAGGGCTCCAGCCATTTGGCGCGTCCCAGGCGCGACTGGAAGGTGACCTTGAACTGGTCCTGCTGCAGACCCAGCCGCTGCGCCAGCAGGCGTGCGGTCTTGAAACACTCGCAGTGGTAAGGGTCACCGAGCTGCAGCGTGCGTTGCGGCACGCCATGAAAACTCATCACTAGCTGTTCGCCGCGCCCGTTGTCCTGCCAGTGTTTGCGTATGCGTTTGGCCAGCGCCTCGATGTACAGCGGTTCGTCGTGGTAGTGGTTCACAAAACGCAGTTCGGGAATACGCCGGGTGGTAGCCGCCCAGGCGTAGACGGCGTCAAACAGGCTGGCCGTGGTGGTGGCCGAATACTGCGGGTAGGCCGGCAAAACCAGTACCCGCGTGACACCCTCGGCCTTGAGTGCGTCAAGCTGCGAGGCGATCGAGGTCTGCCCGTAACGCATGGCATAACGCACCTGCACCTGGTGCGTGCGCTGGCCCAGCCAGCCCTGCAGAAGTTTGGCCTGCTTTTCTGTCCAGACCTTGAGCGGCGAGCCTTCTGCTGTCCACACGCTCGCGTATTTGGCCGCCGACTGGGCCGGCCGCACCCGCAGTACGATGCCGTGCAGGATGAACATCCAGAGCAGGCGCGGGATTTCCACCACCCGCGGATCACTCAAAAACTCGGCCAGGTAACGCCGCACCGCCGCCGGTGTAGGGGCGTCGGGTGTACCCAGATTGCAATACAACACGGCGGTACGGGGCGGCTGCCCGTGGGTGTACGCCGGTTCCTGGGTAAATTCGGGTGCTGCCATGCTGTATTCTCCCGCACCTATGCTCGACCTCTCGAAAATACGGGCCATCGGGCTCGACCTGGACGACACCTTGTGGCCGATCTGGCCCACCATAGAACGCGCCGACGCGCAGATGCTGCAGTGGCTTGCAGAGCGCGCGCCCGCGGCCTCGGGGGTGCTTTCCGACGTGCAGGCGCGGCTTGAGCTGCGCAAACATGTGGCGCTCTCCCGTCCTGATCTGGGGCACGACATGAGTGCCTTGCGGCGTGAAAGTATCCGCCTGGCGCTGGAACGCTCAGGGGAGGACACCCTGCTGGCCGAGCCTGCATTCGATATCTTTATTGAGCACCGCATGCGGGTCGATTTGTTTGAAGACGCCTTGCCTGCATTGCAGTTTCTTGCCGCCCGGTATCCGGTTATCGCGATCTCCAACGGCAACGCGGATGTTGCGCGGGTCGGCCTGGGTGAACATTTCACGGCCAGCCTGAGCGCGCATCTTTTTGGCGTGGGCAAACCCGATGCGCGCATATTTCATGCCGCTGCCACTGCCGCCGGCGTGCGGGCCGACCAGGTGCTGCATGTCGGTGACGACCCGGAGCTGGACGTGCTGGGCGGCCTGGGTGCTGGTATGCAAACCGCGTGGATCAACCGTTCCGGCCACGTGTGGCAACACCAGGCCCGGCCGCACGCCAGCGTGGCCGACCTGGGAGCGCTTTGCCGCTTGCTGGACGGTGGCGTGTAACCAACAGGTTGACCCAGGGTGTCACGCCGCCGACTTGTTTGCGCGGCACAATCTGTTTTCCAGACCCGTGTGCAGCTCCGTGTATCCGGTCCACCGTCCAGCCATGAACAAGAAAAGCTTCACCCGCCAAGCCGTGCTTGGAATCCTGACCGCCCTCGCGGCTTTGGTCCTGACCAGCGCCCGGGCCCAAAACCCCGCTTCCGCCTACCCGGATCGGCCGGTCAAGATCGTGGTGCCGTTTGCGCCCGGCGCGGGCACCGATGCCATGGCGCGGCTGGTGGCTCAAAAACTGGCCGAGGTGATGGGTGGCACTTTTGTGGTGGACAACCGGGCCGGCGCGTCGGGTGCCATTGGTACCCAGTACGTGGCGCAACAGCCGCCGGATGGTTATACGCTGTTGCTGGTGGCGTCGCCCTTTACCACCGTGGCAGCGTCCTTGCCGACAGCCGGCTACGACCCCTTGCGCCAGTTTGCGCCGGTCGGCATGATCGCCAGCGGCCCCCTGGTCTGGGCCGCCAATGCCAGCCTGCCTGTCAACACCATGCGCGAACTGGTAGCCCTGGCCAGGCAAAGGCCGGGCGCGCTGAACTATGGTTCCGCCGGTTCCGGTGGCGTGAACCACCTGGTGCTGGAGCTTTTGAAGTCCAAAACCGGCACCTTTATCACCCACATCCCGTACCGCGGCGTGGCGCCGGCAACCATGGACATGATTGCCGGCCAGGTGCAACTGGTCACCGGTACGATTCCCGCGTTGTTGCCCTTTATCAAGGACGGCCGTGTCAAGGCACTGGCCGTGACCAGTGCCAAACGCTCCAGCGCCTTGCCCGACGTGCCCAGCATGGCGGAGGCGGGTTATCCGGGCATCGACGTGGTCAACTATTTCGCGCTGATGGCGCCTGTGGGCACGCCGCCCGCGGTCATCGAGAAAATCAACCTGGCCATCAACAAGCTGGTGGCCTTGCCCGAAGTGGTCGCGCGTTTCAAGGTCGATGCCGTGGAGCCCGCGCCGGGTTCGCCGGCCCTGCTGGGCCACTTTATCGAGGCCGACTACCGCGCCTGGAGCAACGTGGTCAGGACACAGAACCTGAAGATTGAATAGCGGCGATGCCTGAACGTACGGCACCCTCCAGCGTGGAGGGATAGGGGCCGTCCACATAATCGCCACAGGCCAGCAGACCGGGGGCGATGTGCATGGCCGGGCGTTGCAGGCCTGGCGTGCAGGCAAAGGTGGCGCGTTTTTCGACCACGGTTTGTACCGGCTGCAGACCAAGACCCAGTTGCACCTTGGCCTGCGCCAGCACCTGTTGCTGCAAGGTCTCACGGCTGCCCAGGCTCGCGCTCACCACAAAGGCCAGCAGGCCGGCCGGCCCGCCGAGTTGCCCGCGGTCAAACACAAACTGGGCCGGCAAACTGGTCCCGTGCCCAAGACCGCTGCGCAGCGCGAGCATGGGATGGGCCAGCGTGGCGCCACGACCCCAGGCGTATACCGTGGTAATGGCCTCGTGCCGCAGGGCACCGGCCACGGCAATCCATTGGCCCAGCTGTTGCGCCGTGGGTGCGACAGATGACGGCATGGCGGCGGCCAGCACGTGCACCGCGTCGGGCGCCGAGGTCGCCAGCACCACCAGGTCATACGGTGCGCCGTTGATACACCAGAGCGCGCCCACCGGAGTCACGGTATGTGCGCGTTCGCCCAACCGGATACTCGCACCTTGCTTCGTGAGCCAGCTGGCGGCGGCAGCCGGGAACAGGCCGGACAAATCGATACGCGGCAGCAGCAGGTTGGAGTCGCCCGACGCGCCGAGCACCGAGTCGCGCATGATGCGCAAAAAGACCTGGCCGCTGGCACGGTCGGCTGGCGTATTTAGGGCGGATACACACAGCGGCTCCACCAGTTCGCGCATTACCCGTGGGGTCAGCGCGCCACACAGGCTGGCCACGGACATGGCCGCTGGGCACGTGAATCCCGCCATACGCCAGCGTGCGGCCAGCAGCAGCAAGCAGGTT
>JANLPN010000072.1:0-4087 GCA_031367285.1 Betaproteobacteria bacterium
GCAGACGATGCCGACGAGTCGCTGATGCTGCGTTATGCGGCCGGCGACGTGGCGGCGTTTGACCGCTTGTACGGGCGCCACGAACTGGGTGTATGGCGTTATGTTTTTCGCAGCGTGCGCGACCAGGCCGTGGCCGACGACCTGCTGCAGGACGTGTGGTTTGCGGTGGCGCGCCAGGCCCCCAGCTACCAGCCTACCGCGCGGTTCAAGACCTGGTTGTTCACGCTGGCCCACAACCGCATGGTGGACCACTTCCGCACGGCCCACCCGCATACCAGCCTGGACCAGGGCAGCGGCGAAGGTGACGAGGGCGGTTCCCTGGGCGAGACGCTGGCGGCCGACTCCGGGTTTGGCCCGTTGCGCCAGCTGCAGTCGCGCGAGCAGGCGGCGGCCCTGCTGGCGGCGGTGGAGCAACTGCCACCGGTGCAGCGTGAAGCGTTCTTGCTGCAGGCCGAAGCAGGCATGGCGGTGGAGGAAATAGCCAGCACCACGGGCGTGAGTTTCGAGACCGCCAAGAGCCGCCTGCGTTACGCACGCAACAGCCTGCGCCAGTTGCTGAAGGAGTTTGCATGAGACGCCGGGCCGTTCCCAAGGCGACAACGAAGTTGCGGCGCAGACTCACAACTGTGCGAAGCACTTGTGACGTCGTAGCCAATACCGCAATGCGTAGCATGGAGGTTTCCGAATGATCCGGCCGGAAAACGAGGACGAGTTGGTGTTGCGTTACCAGGAGGCCAGTGCGGCGGACCCGCGCCGGCCGGCCGACAGTGTGCGCGAAGCCGTGCGTGCCCATGCGCAGATGCTTGCCGGCGCGCGGCAGCAGGATGCAGGTAACACGGGCGCGCTGGCTGGGCCGCCGGTGCCGGCCGCCAACCAGTCGCGGTGGAAAATGTCCATGCTGGCCAGCGTGGCCGTGCTTGGCCTGGCCGGTTTGCTGGTACTGCAAATGGATCGCGGCACGCCGCAGGAAAAAGAACTCGTGTCAGGCCAGCAGGCTCCAGGCAAGTCTTCGCCGCCGGAGCCTGCGGTTGCGGGGCCAGCCGTTGGGGCTGCGCGATCGGACAATACGAGCGCCGATAGGGCCGTTGCCCCAGGCCCTCCGGCCGCCCGACTTGAGGTTGCCGACAAATCAGCGGCAGCGCCAGCGGTCAGGCCGGCGCAGCAGGAGCGGGAAACTAAAGACGTGCGGACCGCGCAGGCGGCGCGCAAAGCCGAGCCGGCACCGCCTGTGGCCGTTGCGAAGCTTGCCGAGCAAGCCGTGCCTGCCCAGGCACCGGTAGCGCCCTTGGCTTTGGCGGTGCCCGCACTCGCGCCTCCAGCAGCGCCTGCAACCGTGCCCACACCACCCGTCCATGCCGCGCCAGCCGCATCGCCAGGCCGCTCAGCAGACATGGCGGCGGCAACTTCGGGCACGGCCACGCCGGTCCAGGCCCAAAGCACCGGTGCCTTGGCGCTGGCGCCGGCCTTGCGTGCGTCATCAGCAGCACGCGCCGCGCCAGTGCCGGATCAACCCATGGGCGCCACCCTGCAGGCCGTACGGCCCCGGGTTCGCGGCCCGGAGGCGCAAGACCTTGCTATCACACTGCAGCAAGCCGCGCGCGCAGGGCGCGTGGCGCAGCTGGACCGCCTGCTCTTGCTGGGCGCGCCGCTTAACGCGCCCGATGAAACCGGCAAGACACCGTTGATGCTGGCCGTCATCAACGACCATACCGACATGGTGCGGCGCCTGTTGGCGGCCGGTGCCGACCCGGCACTGACCGACCGCGACGGCCTCACGGCCCTGCAGCACGCCCGCAAGTTGGGCCTGGAACGTATCGCTACTTTGATCGAAGCGGGTCCCTGAAAAGGCATTGCTTCCGGAAGTTTTGTACGGGATCAGGCCGGCGTGGCACTCAGCTCCGCGGCTGTCCCCCGAGCCTCGCGGCCTCCCTCCTTTATGCCGCTGCGCCGAGCTCCCCGCCAGCCCGATCCTGCGAGCATGGTGGGTGTTCCATCGCCGAAAACCAAGCGCCACTGCTCCTTCCGCGGTGCGTCGTCTATAGTGCGCCGAATCCCTGCGCTCAAACGCATGTACTCCCGCCGCGAGGCCAATCGGGGGATCGTCGTGCTGGTTTTTCTGGAACTGTTATGACTGTTCAATCATCCAGAGGAGACAAACGCAATGTTGTGGCGACAAAAACCTGTCGCTGCGCGAAGATGTTTCGTCTGATGGCCCTGCCCGAACTGGCACCGGCCAAGTCAGCATCAGTGAAACCGTCATGCGAGGAACCGCCAGAAATGTGATACGTATGTCCGGTGGTGTGGGAGGGATGGGCCGCGAGGCTTCTTGCTATCTCGATTAAACATCCTGTTTCCAAGGCAGCGCCGAGTTCCGTACACTATGAATCATGGCCCAAGCAACGATCAGCCAATTTCGCCATCTGATCCGCACGCTGAACTATGTCGTTTCAACCCACGCGGCAGAGGAACTTGATGATGACAACTTTACCATCCTCGATCTCGAAAACATCGTCCTCACGGGGGAAATCAGCGAGCGCCAGCGCGACGCTCAAACCCGCGAGGTTAAGTGTGTCGTCACTGGCATCACGCTCGACGGAGCAACGGCCCAAGCAGTCGTCAAAATCGGGTTCGCGGGCAAACTCATCGTCATCACCGTCTACCTCTGTTGAGCATCATTGCGCGCACTGTGGAAGCGCCTCCTTGCAACTCAAGCACGTAACGCGCAGCTTTGGCAAGGGTTCTGCCCTGCTTGTTATTGAAGCCATCCCTTTGTGGTCGTGTTCTGGCTGCGGCGAATCCTACTTCTCTGCCCAAACAATGCACGAAATTGAGCGTATCAAGGCGCTTCGAAAATCGGTTGCTGTCAATCGATCCGTGCCGGTCGCTGCTTTTGAGGCAGCGGGTGCTTAACTGGTCGTTCCATCCGACCGCTTGTAGCGTCGGGTGAACTCCAGCGTTGGGCGTCATGAGCACGCGTATTGGCCTCCTTGTCGTCACGCTTGTATAGGCCGACACGGCTGACAGCCGCGGAGCCGTTCACCCCGGCTCCTCGGCTCGCTGATGCGTAGGTGCGTAGGTGCGTACTGCCTGTGTAAACTGGCAGGTATTTCCCGTAGGAGATCGTATGCAGTTCACCCTTGAAGTCGAACGCGAAGATGATGGTCGCTGGCTGGCCGAAGTCGCGCAACTACCTGGCGCATTGGCCTATGGCGGCTCGGCGAACGAAGCCATGGCGAAGGCTGAGGCACTGGCGCTTCGTGCCCTCGCTGAACAGCTTGAGCATGGCGAGGCCAAGCCTGAGGAGTTCAGCATCATGCTTCCCGCCGCCGCATGAGCCAATGGCCCTCCGTGAAGGCCAAGCGTGTCCTTTCTGCTCTTCTCAAATTGGGCTGGCAAACCAAGCGTCAAACTGGCTCGCACCGAACGCTTTCACGCGTTGGCTGGCCCGACTTCGTATTCGCCTTCCATGACGGCGAGGAAATCGGCCCGCGCATGCTGGCGCGGATTGCCAAGCACACTGGCCTTACTCCCGAAAACCTGTAGGGCCAATCAGGCGCTGGAGCCCAACAGGCCGCTGCATCCGGCCGCCTTCGGCGTCGGTTGAGCGGCGGCGTTGACCGCTAAAACATGCGAGCGACAGATGGCGGCAGGTTTAATAGACATGGGTAAGTTCGTAGTAGTCACGAGAGAGCTGTCTCGCCATCGGGAATCGGGGCCGACGCCACCCGCGGAAGCATCTCTCTCGCTTGTTCTGCGCTCCTTGCAGGATCCCGAACACATGGCTCGGCTTGATGCATTCGTGTCGGAAGGCGCTGCGCGAGCGACAGGTGGCGAGGTCTATGAGGTGCTCTTTGCGGTCAGGGGTCCGTGGGACAAGATGCCGAGCCATGCCGTCTACGCAGTATGGGAGATTCAAGACGGTGGACGTGCCGCGGCCTTCGTCGAGAGCCGACGGCAGTTGTTCACGGTGCGCCAGCAGGTTCTGCCCACCTTCGCTGCCGATTGGCTGCTGAAGCATCACGACCAGGAGGGACGTTACATGGTGGTCGGCTTCTATGGCGACGAGGAGGGCGCATCGCGTCTGTGC
>JANLPN010000487.1:0-3169 GCA_031367285.1 Betaproteobacteria bacterium
GGTGTTGGACCTCTGACCGCGCTTGCCTTCTCCCACAAGTAGAGGTGCCTTTGAAAAAACCTCGCACCATAACCGGTGATCCCGCGGGTGATGTCGCCCACATTCTGCTTGCATAGTTATGCGAACGGAAGCAACGTAAAAGTGGAAGTGGCAACGCCAGGCACAGAGATGGCGCTGCTCGGCAACTCGAGCCTTACAGATGATCTGCAAGGTTTCGCATGCCGGCGAGGCGCCCTCCCTCATGATTTTCCGCAAAGCCAGCGCCTCGAACGGCCGATCATTCCGATCGGGCATGCTCCAAGGGAGGACACCAACCCGCACCCACCCTCACCTGTTGAATTAGTTGGTTTTGCGCAGGTCAACTCCACACCACCACTCACCAAAGGCCAGACTTGCTCTGGCCTTTTTCTTGGGCCAGGGAGGGCCAGTGCTGGCGGGGTTCCTGGGGAAATGCGAATGCGGGCAGCCCGGATTCGGGCCTGTTTTCGGCCTCCAAACCCGCCCTCCCCGTCTCTAATCTCTGTTTGTGCGGAGGTCGCCATTCGCACCACCCCCAGGATCCATGCGGGTTTCGGGGCGGTGGTTTGCGCTGAACATCGCCTGGCAGTCGGGCAAAACGAACACTTTCCAGCCCACAGTCCCCTGCGGTACGATGTCGCCATGCAAGTAGCCACCGGCACCGTCATCATTGGCAAAGTCGTCCTGGAAGGCGTCACGTTGCCCGAGGGCGCGCTTGTCACCGTCCTGTCGAGCGATACGGAGGCTTCAGTCAAGCTGTCACCCACCGACGAGGCTGATCTGATGGTCGCCCTTGACGAGGCCGCCCGGGATGCAGGCACCGCTGCCGAAGATGTTCTGGAACGCCTCCAGGTGAGCGAGGACTTCATGCTCTCTGTGGAGGATCTTCCAATCCAGGAGCGTGATACCGCGTGACTGGCCTGCATGTACTTGGCATGGCCACTGGATTGATTGAACAGCCGCCAAGGGCCGGAGTCACATTGAAGAAGTCGACGCCAGTTTGGCACTCGCCAGCCGGTTTAGGCTGACACCTTGCTCGGCGGCTTGCGTGGCCAGCGCCCGGTGAACCTCAGGAGGAATGCGAACTCGGAACTCCCCGCTATACCGCTTTTCCGCCAGTGGTACAGGCACTGCCTCCCCTGATGCACGCATGTCCTTGACGACCTCGGCGACCGTCTTGCGAATGCCCTTCAATGCGTCCTCTGGAGTCTTGGCCAGCCAGGACAGGCTCGGAAACTCGACACACTGGCCCACATGCTCCTTGTCCTCGGCAGACCAGGTGACCCGATAGGTGTAGTGATCAGTTTGCATTCTTGGAGTCCTCCAATTTTTGAATCGCCAGGAGCACTTGCCTGACCTGGTAGGCCTTTGCCTGGCCCTTGTCGTTTTGAATGTTGCTACGGGGATCACCAATCCAGGGCGTCTTGAAAATCGTATGGCTCGACCCTCCCTGGCGTGGCTTGCCAAAATCCCCTTCACAGACCTTGAGAAGGTCTGCGTACCTGACATTGGCGGGCTCGCGCCGCATGCTCTCCAGAATCTTCTTCGCATCGGCCATGGTTTAAATGGTATCAATAATGGCACCATGCGTCCAACCACTGAGGCGGGTATGTCGGCAGCAAATAGAACTGTCCGGTTTGGTAGCAAGTAGATTGTCCGCTTTCTGTTGATCTGATTGCGATGGCTGCAAAGCTGCGAAGGGCGTAGCCCGAAGCGGCTTTGCAGCCATCGCGCGGTTTGTTGTGGCGGCCCTCACGCGGCCAGCCTGAGCACCTCTTTGCTGATCGCCAGCAGGCCGCGGGCGTCATAGGCGGTCAGCTTGCGCGGCCCATGAAACACCGCCAGCGTAGCGTCGACGTAACGGTGCACCCGTAGCCGCCTGTTGATCCCGCTGTCCGATGCGGTGAACTATGACCATCTGGCCGGTGAACACACGGTCGGCGTCTATCCGCTGCTGGAGGACGACACCTGCCATTTCCTGGCAGCCGACTTCGACGAGGCCGAGTGGCGCGACAATGCCCGCGCCTGCGTGCAGTCCTGTGAGGAGCTGGACGTGCCGGCAGCGCTGGAAATATCGCGGTCCGGTCAAGGTGCGCACGCGTGGGTGTTCTTCGCCGGCCGCGTGTCGGCCCGCTATGCCCGGCGCTTGGGCACGGCCATCATCAGCCATACCTGCTCGCGAACCCGGCAACTGAAGCTGGAGGTCTACGACCGGCTGTTTCCCAACCAGGACACGATGCCCCAAGGTGGCTTTGGAAATCTGATCGCGCTGCCGCTACAGAAGTGGCCACGCGAGCACAGTTGCAGCGTGTTTGTCGATGAGGCTCAGCGCCCGTATCCCGATCAATGGGCTTTTCTGGCTGCCATTTGGCCGATGGCAGAGCACGACATCGAGGCGACCATCCTGCGGGCTACAGGCGGCGTCCATCCGCTGGACGTCACCTGAATTGATGACGAGGACCTGGCCACGCCCTGGAAGCGCGAGAGCGCGTCGACCAAGACGCCGGCATTGCCAATGCCCAGATTACTGACGGTGACGCTGGCCAACCTGATCTATTTCGGGGAGGCGCACCTGCCGCAGGCGCTGGCCAACCGCCTGATACGCCTGGCGGCTTTCCAGAACCCCGAGTGCTTCAACGCTCAGGCGATGAGGATGTCGGTGTGGGACAAGCCGCGCGTCATCGGCAACGCGGAGAACTACCCGCTGCACATGGCCTTGCCTCGCGGCTGCCTCGACCCGGCGATGGACCTGCTGCGCGACAACGGCGTTGCCTGCGATCTGCGCGACGAGCGCTTCGGCGGTGAGCCGATTGGTATGGCTGTTGGCGCTGGCGCTGGCACTGGATTGACCCAGGCCGCCGACTTCAGCGGACCCACCCGGCCCGCTCGGAGATCCGCTCAGCGCAATGATCCCGGCCTCTTGATGCCAGGGCCGTCAACATCGGCAGCCCGGGTCAAATGGTCGTCGGCCGCAACAGAAACCCTCAAGACGCATCGATGCCCACCCGGTCCGGACGGGCACGCCTGCGCCGGCGGTTATTCAAGCGTGAATCCGACCTTGAGCGACACCTGCCAGTGCGCCACCTTTCCTTCGACCACGTGGCCCCGGGTTTCGGTCACCGTGAACCACTGGATGCCGCGAACGGTTTCG
>JANLPN010000135.1:0-7424 GCA_031367285.1 Betaproteobacteria bacterium
TCCTGCACGTAGAAGCGGTTGGCGCACACACAGGTCTGGCCGGCGTTGCGGTATTTGCTGGCCAGCGCGCCTTCCACGGCGGAGTCTATGTCGGCGTCGTCAAACACGATAAAGGGCGCGTTGCCGCCCAGCTCCAGCGACATCTTCTTGACCGTGGGCGCCGACTGCGCCATCAGGATACGGCCCACCTCGGTGGAGCCGGTAAAACTGATATGGCGCACGATGTCGCTGGCGCAAATTACCTTGCCCACTGCAATCGAATTGCTGCTGTCGGCAGTGACCATGTTCAGAACACCGGGCGGCATGCCCGCGCGCAGCGCCAGTTCGGCTGCGGCCAGTGCCGTGAGTGGTGTGAGCTCGGCCGGTTTTATCACCACGGTGCAACCGGCCGCCAGGGCCGGTGCCACCTTGCGCGTAATCATGGCCAGCGGGAAGTTCCAGGGCGTGATGGCGGCGCACACACCGATCGGCTGGCGTATCACCATCAGGCGGCGGTTGTTGTCAAACTGCGGCAGCGTCTCGCCGTTGATGCGTTTGGCCTCTTCGGCAAACCATTCCACAAAACTTGCGCCATAAGCGATCTCGCCCTTGGCTTCGGCAAACGGCTTACCCTGTTCGGCCGTCATGATGCGGGCCAGGTCTTCCTGGCTGGCCATCAACAGGTCGAACCATTTGCGCAGGATGATGCTGCGCTCCTTGGCGGTCTTGCTGCGCCAGGCCGGCCAGGCGGCATTGGCAGCGGCAATCGCCAGCGTGGCATCTGCTCCACCCAGGTTGGCTACGTCGGCCAGCTTGTGGCCATTGGAGGGGTCCAGGATGTCAAAACGCGTGGCATGGGTGGCACCACCGGATGGCCCGGCCACCCATACGCCGTTGATCAATGCGTCGGTCTTCAGCAAGCTGGGGTCATGCAGCAGCGAAAGCGGGGAGGTCTTCATGTCCATGGGGTTTTGTCCGGAATAGATGGGTGGAAATTGTGCGGGTAACGAGGCGGCCGACGCGGGCAACCATTATCCGATGCTGCGGCGCCGGCGCTGGATCAGGCCCGTCGACACGACAGTATCCATGGTATGAACTGGTAAAATCGTAGCCGTTTCCACCGCATGCCCACTCAGGCGGCCAGCCTGGGTGGCCAACGCGTTGCGCAGCAATCTCCTGCGCCCTTACCCTGACCCGAATGCCCATGAATACTGCTCCCGTTTCCGTTGCCGACATCCGCAAGACCTTTCTGGACTTTTTTGCGTCCAAGGGCCACACCGTGGTGGCGTCCAGCCCGCTGGTGCCGGGCAACGACCCGACGCTCATGTTCACCAACTCGGGCATGGTGCAGTTCAAGGACGTGTTCCTGGGCACCGACAAACGCTCCTACGTGCGTGCCGCCTCGGTGCAGGCCTGCCTGCGTGCCGGCGGTAAACACAACGACCTGGAGAACGTGGGCTACACGGCGCGCCACCACACCTTCTTCGAGATGCTGGGCAACTGGAGTTTTGGCGATTACTTCAAGCGTGATTCCTTGAAATGGGGTTGGGAGCTGCTGACGCAGGTGTACAAACTGCCTGCGGAGCGGTTGCTCGCCACGGTCTATATCGATGACCAGGAAGCCTACGACATCTGGACCCAGGAGATCGGCCTGCCGGCTGACCGCGTGATTCGTATTGGCGACAACAAGGGCAAGAAGTACGCGTCCGACAACTTCTGGATGATGGCCGATACCGGGCCCTGCGGCCACTGCTCCGAGATCTTCTACGACCACGGCGACCACATCCCCGGCGGCCCGCCCGGTAGCCCGGGCGAAGACGGTGACCGCTTTATCGAAATCTGGAACCACGTGTTCATGCAGTTCGACATGCAGGGCGACGGCAGCCTGGTCCAGCTGCCCGCACCCTGTGTGGACACCGGCATGGGCCTGGAGCGCCTGGCCGCGATCCTGCAGCACAAACACAGCAACTACGAGATCGACCTGTTCGACAAACTCATCCACGCCGCCGCGCGAGAGACCGGTTGTGCCGACCTGGCCAACAACTCGCTCAAGGTGATTGCCGACCATATCCGCGCCACTGCCTTCCTGGTCAGCGACGGCGTGATCCCGGGCAATGAAGGGCGGGGTTATGTGCAGCGCCGCATCATCCGCCGCGCCATCCGCCACGGCTACAAGCTCGGCAAGAAGACGCCGTTTTTCCACAAGCTGGTGGCCGACCTGGTGCAGGTGATGGGTGAGGCCTATCCACGCCTGGCGGCGCAGCAGCAACGCATTACCGGGGTGCTGAAGGCGGAGGAGGAGCGATTTTACGAAACGTTGGTGTCGGGAATGGAGATTCTGGATCATGAGATTTCTGCGTTGCAGCGGCAACGTGCGGACCTCGGAAACCTAGGCAGTCCTCCTGTTTTGCTTGGAGTACACCCACTGATTACGCTGCCGGGTGAGATTGCTTTCAAGCTGCACGACACCTACGGCTTTCCGTTGGATTTGACAGCAGATGTTTGTCGTGAGCGCGGCGTAACGGTAGATGAAGCCGGCTTCGATGCGGCCATGGAGAAGCAAAAGGCTGCCGGCCGCGCTGCAGGCAAGTTCAAAATGGACAAGGCGCTGGAATACGGCGGCGCGGGCAACGCGTTTGTCGGTTACGACAGCCTGACCCAGGACAGCAAGGTGGTGGCGCTGTATGTGGATGGCGTGCCGGTGCCAGAACTCAGCGCAGGGCAGGCCGGGGTGGTGGTGCTCGACAGCACGCCTTTTTACTCCGAGAGTGGTGGCCAGGTGGGTGACGAAGGCAGCATCGTGACAGCGCAGGACATGTTCGAGGTTGCCGACACGCAAAAGATCAAGTCGGATGTGTTTGGCCACCACGGCAGCGTCAAAAGCGGTGCACTCAAGGTCGGAGATGCCGTTACCGCCCACGTCAACGCGACGCGGCGCGCCGCCACCATGCGCAACCATTCAGCAACTCACCTGATGCACAAGGCCTTGCGCACCGTACTGGGCAGCCACGTGCAGCAAAAGGGCAGCCTGGTAAATGCCGAGCGCACACGTTTTGACTTTACCCACAACGCCCCGGTTACCGACACGCAGGTACACGACATCGAGGTGCTGGTGAATGCCGAGATCCTTGCCAATGTGGCGACCACGTCGCGCCTGATGGACATCGAGTCGGCCAAAAAGACCGGTGCCATGATGTTGTTTGGCGAGAAATACGGCGAGGTGGTGCGGGTGCTCGATATCGGCAGCAGTACCGAGTTGTGCGGCGGCACGCATGTGCAGCGCACCGGCGACATCGGCCTGTTCAAGGTGGTGGCCGAGGGCGGCGTGGCAGCGGGTGTGCGCCGCATCGAGGCGGTGACAGGCGAGGGCGCTCTGGCTTATCTGCAGCAACTGGAGTCCACCGTGACGCAGGTGGCGGGCACCGTCAAGGCGCCAGTGTCCGAGGTCAACGAACGCGTCAGACACGTACTCGACCATTTGAAGCAGCTCGAGCGCGAAATCGCCGCGCTCAAGGGCAAGCTGGCTTCCAGCCAGGGCGATGAGCTGGTGCAGCAGGCAGTGGTAGTCAAGGGCATCAAGTTGTTGGTCGCACCCCTGCCGGGAGCGGATGCCAAGACCTTGCGCGAAAGCATGGACAAACTCAAGGACAAGCTCAAGAGCGCCGTCATTGTGTTGGCCGTAGTCGATGGTGCCAAGGTGCAGCTAGCCGCTGGCGTGACGCCCGACCTGGTTGGGCGCGTGAAGGCCGGCGAACTGGTCAACTTCGTCGCCAGCCAGGTCGGCGGCAAAGGCGGCGGCAAGCCCGACATGGCCATGGCCGGTGGCACCGAGCCGGCGAATCTGCCCGCTGCGCTCGCCAGCGTACAAGAATGGGTGAGCGCGAAACTCTGATACCGGCACAGGCATACGCTTCTGCGGGCCGATGAGGCCGAGGTGGGCGGCTCCGCGAATGTCCCCCGTCGTCGGCTTTATTTCGCTATGCCGCCCACCCCGGCCTCATCGGCCGCGAGCACGGTTGACTTGCGGCGGTTGAATGCCCAACACACTCGCAGGATCAGGCCGGCGGGGTGCTCAGCGCAGCGGCATAAAGGGGGAGCCCGGAAGGGCGGAGGACAGCCACGGAGCTGAGTGCGCCGTTGGTCTGATCCCACCCACAAGTTGGCGCAATTGGCTTACGTTGGCGAGCTGCTCCAATGTGCAACATCTCTTTGATTTCGATAATGCAATACCGTATCAGTGTCCGTTTGCCCGAGTCCCTGCACAAGTACGCCAGAGAATACGTGGCTCAGGAAGGCATCTCCGTCAATCAACTTATCAGCACGGCGCTGGCCGAGAAGTTATCTGCCCTGGTGACCGAGGACTTCCTGGAACTGCGCCCCAAGCGCGGCAGCCGCAAAAAGTTTGACGCAGCGCTGGCCAAGGTGCCTGACGTGGCGGCCGATACGCGAGATAGCAAGTAAGGTAACGCCGGATTGCAGATCAGGCTGGATCCATGACCTTGGAGGTAATGGCCGACGGCGGCCGCAGATGAAAAAATACGGCTTTCTTACTTCGAGAGTATGCAATGCAGCGCCTTTTGTTGATTGTCGTTTTGGGTGGTTTCTCCGTGCTCAGTGCCCTGGCCCTGTGGCACCACGGGTACTGGGGCATTATCGCGCCCCATTTCCAGACTTTCGGCGCCGGGCAAGTCCTGGCCGACCTGGTGATTGCTCTCAGTCTGGCCATGGTCTGGATGTGGCGTGATGCGAGCGCCTCTGGTCGCAATCCATGGCCATGGATCGTCTTGACGCTGGTCGCCGGGTCGTTCGGACCCCTCATCTACCTCCTCACTCAACCAAGGGCCGAATCCGCTACCCGGATGTAGTAGTTGTCGAATTCGCTTTGCCCAACAAGCAGGAAACCATGGCGCAGATAGAAGCGGTTTGAAGCACTCTCGCGCAGGGCACCGACCCGCAGCGCAAGCCCTTTGACCCTTGCCTCTTCAATGGTGCGGACCAGGACGGCGGCCCCTATGCCCTGGCCTTGCGCGCCCGGATGAATGTAGAGGTGGTCCAGCAGCAGGCAATCGGTTTGTGGCTTCGCTACGACAAAACCCACACGTTTTCCCGCCAGCTCGATGTGGCGCGTGTGCTCGGCCGAGAAGCCCGACCAAAAACGCTCCCTGGCCCGCGCCGGATTGAACCGCCCGATGCGCTCCAGGCTCTCGCGCATGGCGGCTATCCGCAGCGCAAGAAGCGCCTCGAAGTCGTCCGGCGCGGCGTCTGTGAGGGTTATGGATTCGCCGGAAATTGAATTGGCCATCTCATTCATGGTGCGTCCACATTCTCAGCACACGAACCGTCTTCTCCTTGACGAAGACCTCATAGGCGAGACGGTGGTAGATATTGATGCGCCGCGAATAGGCTCCGGCCAGATCTCCAACCAGTTTTTCAAAGGCGGGTGGATTCTGAAACGGATCGTTCTTGAGCACACCGAGAAGCTCCAGCGCCTTGGGTCTCAGCCCCGCCGGCTTGGGCTTCCTGGCGTCCTTGAGCGCCTGCTTGGCGTAGACCAGTGCCCAAATATTGGCCGGAGGTTCGGCCATGGCTTGAGAAGCGAAGCCTTGGCATGACCGCGAATACGAGCAAGAGCCCGATGTATACCGTGCCCGATACCTTGTCCCGGCTTCTGATGAACTCGGTCAATGTTTGATTTTGAAGGACGACGGCCAACCCCAACTCGGCAGCGACGGACAAAGCAAGGGCCAGAAAACCTGCAACCAAAGACCGACCAGGTGAGCAAATTTCAGGGTAGCGACGCAGAACGTACCCCGCTGCCAGGAAGATAACCGCGGCCATGATGGGCATTTCCGCAAGCTCAGCCCAGCGCTCGCCGATGCGGGGAACAAGTATCGGAACGCGAAACATACCGAGTACAAAGCCAGTGCCGAGCACGATTGCGAAATACAGCAGCGCGGCGCGAATGGTCTTTGATACTGGCATGGACTGTGAAGGAAGAGTTTGGCGTTACTCGAGCGCCCTAACTTCAACCGGGATTGGTGGACGCTGCCTACCGAGGGGAGCGTAGACGTACTTCTCAACGAGCCTTTGTGTCAATTCCAACGCAAGCAGAATGTCTTGAGCGTGCATAGGATTTGAGAAGTACGTTGCGGACGTGTGAGCAAGACCCTTGTGGGCCGCAACGATCAGCTGCGCGATTGCTCGCTTGGCGGCCTCCGAATCGTCGGGATGTATAGCGCCAACGTCTTCAGGCGACACGAGCGCAAGGGCGCCGGTTCGGCCAAAGACCCTTTCTATTGCCGCATCGTCGCGCTGTCTGGCCTTTAGGTCGAGTTGAAGAAGCAAGCCGTCCTTGGCCTTGAGGCCAATAAACTCCAAGAGGGCTCTCGCATGCAGTACGCCAATCTCAACGGTGGGGTTTGTGAACATCGTTGTGTGGCCCTCAAACTGCAACCGACCATCAACGAAGATCTGCATCGACTTCGGCTCTTCCCATTTGAGACGGAACTTCAGCATCAAGACTGCAATTGCAAGCGCATCGAGGCGATGGGGAAGCAGCCTGGTGAGGTAGTCCTCGATATCCATCGTGACGTCTCACTCAATGTGCAGAGACACACGACTGTCGCCAAAATATCATGTCTGTCTCCACTACATGGCCTAGGCAAACAGCCGGCGGCCTGCATCGCATATGGGCTTTGGAGGTTTTTCGGCGCATGTCAACCGTCATAGCCGTTCCAGAAAAAGCCAGCAAGCTGATTTCCTGGTGAGCACGTCGAACAGTACAGCTACAAGCGCTTATTCATTGCACTATAGCGTTTCAGCCGGCCGCGCCCGAACTTCAAGCCGAAGAAACATGGTGGTGCTGAACCGGGCACCCACCAAGCCCGCAGGATCAGGTCGGCGGGGCGCTCAGCGCAGCGGCATAAAGAAGGAGTCGGCGGCCATAGGCCGCCACGGGTGACAGCCGCGGAGCTGAGTGCACCGTCGGCCTGATCCCGTACAAACGATGGCGCATTGGCCGCCCTTACTGCCCATCCCACCAACTGGCGCTCGAGATAGTCCGAGTACCCGCCGGTCTTGCCAATCAGTGTAGCAACTCACGTCAACCCCCCTGCATCTCCCCCGACAAAATCACCCTTTGCCCGGGCCGTCCTTCGACGACCGCGCCCACCAATGCGCGTGCGACATCGCTGGCCTGGATGGCCCGGTAATTGGCGGGGATGAGGGGCTTCAAAGCCGTGCTGATTGCCAGACCAAGCAGTTCGCCGGAGCGCGTGGGCTGGCCAAGCTGTGAACGGTTGCCAGCCAGTACCGTAGGGCGTGCGATGACCAGATTCTGGTAGCCCAGATCGCCAAGCGCCTGCTCCATCTCGCCTTTGACACGGTTGTAGAAAACTGCGGACCGCGCATTGGCGCCCATGGCGCTGACCACGCCCAGGCGCGTG
>JANLPN010000138.1:0-7241 GCA_031367285.1 Betaproteobacteria bacterium
CCGGCGAATACGTCGAAGCCGTGCGGCTGGAAGTCGCGCAGCATGGCGGCCGTGTTGTTCCAGTCGCCCGAGCTGTCTTTGATGCCGGCCACCACGCCGGGATAGGCCTTGAGCAGGCGCTCGATCAGCGGGAGGCTGATGCCCACCTGTGCCACGGGCGGGATGTGGTACAGGTAGACCCGCAGTCGCTCGTCAGCCACGGCGTCTATCACGCTCGCGAAGCTGCGAAACAGGCCGTCGTCGCTGACGCCCTTGTAATAAAACGGCGGCAGCATCAACACCCCGGCGCACCCGGCCTGCACGGCGTGCCGTGTGAGCGCGATGCTGTCGGTCAGCGCACAGGTTCCAGTGCCGGGCATCATGCGGGCGGGCGGCAAACCGGCCTCGCACAACGCGTCCAGCAACACGCGTTTTTCAGTGACCGACAGCGAATTGGCTTCGGAGTTCGTGCCAAAAATCGACAGGCCGACCCCCTGGCCCAGCAGCCAGCGGCAGTGTTGGATGAAGCGAGGGGCCGATGGCGACAGGTCGGCGTTAAACGGCGTCAACACGGGGGACATCACGCCCCGCAGTTTCGGGGCCGGTGCGGGCGCAGGCGATGGCGCAAGTGCAGTGTTCATGGGTGGTTTGTGTAGCGGGTTAGCGTACGGTGTCCCAGCGGCCGTATTTCTGCACCGCTTTCTCATCAAAACCGAAACCCAGGCCGGGTGTCTGGTGCAGCACCACACGACCTTGCCGATGCTCCAGCTGCCGGTCAATCAGGCGGCGGAAGTTCAGCACCTGGTCGTCCCAGAAGAACTCGACGTACCGCGCGTTGGGCGTGGCGGCCACCAGCGGCGCGTGTACGTCGTGGAACCAGTGCGGGCACATCACCACGCCGTAGCTTGCCGCCGTGGCCGCGATACGTTTCCACTCGGTGATGCCGCCGCACACCACGGCATCGGTCTGCAAAATGGCCGCCGCGCCCTGGTCCAGCATCTGCTTGTGGTACCAGCGCCCGTAACCGATCTCGCCGGTGGCCACCGGAATACGAGTTAGTCGGGCCAGTTTGGCGTGGCTCTCGATGTCGTCAGGGCCGAACGGCTCCTCGATGAAATACGGGTCGTAGGCCTCAAAGCGCCGGATGTAACGCATGGCTTGCGTGGTGTCGCTCCAGCCGTTGTTGCAGTCCATCATGAGTTCGACATCGGGGCCGATGGCATCACGCACCGCCTTCAGGCGTGTTTCTTCCTCTTGCGGCGAGAGGCGCCCGGTTTTCATCTTTACCGCCCGGAAGCCCTTGTCCACGTAGGCCGCCATCTCCTGGCCCAGCATGGCCGGCGTCTTGCCGTCCAGGTAATAACCGCCGCTGGCATACGCCGGCACCGACTCCAGCTCGACCGCGCCCAGGTACTTGTGCAGGGGCAGACTGGCCGCGCGTGCGTTCATGTCCCACAAGGCCGTATCGAGCACGCTCAGGGCACGCATCACGGTGCCGTAGCGGCCCTGCAGCAGCGACTCCTGGTACATCCTGGTCCACAGGCCCTCGACCTGGTGCGAGTCCTGGTCGAGCAGGATCGGGGCCAGCAGTTGCTCGACAGCCGCACTGAAGATCGCCCCGCCGGCACTGCCCACATAGCAAAAACCGATGCCTTCCAGGCCCTCGTCCGAGCGCACCCTGACCAGCCCGTAATGGCGCTCACTGACCGTGCGGTTGGAGAACGAGGTCACCTGGTCCAGCGGGACCCGGGGAGCACAAAACTCGACCGACTTAATCTTTGGCATCGGGAAACCCCATGGGTGGTGAATGGCGCGATTCTGGAGCGGGTTAAACAAATAAAAAATGGCCTTGTGCTATCTTCTGAAAGCATAAATTGCATCTTCCTGGCTGCACCGGCGCAGCACCGTCTTTGCGGTGGCGGCAGTCCCGGCGTGTGTTGCCTGGTTATTGTTTTCTGACTCCCGTTTATGGATTCACGTTTTCTCCAGAGTTTTGTATCGGTGGTCGAGCTCGGCTCCATCGCCGAGGCGGCGCGCAAACTGGACATGACACCTGCCACCATTGCCCAGCGTATACGCGCGCTGGAAGCAGGGATCGGCAGCCAGCTGATCGTGCGCTCCGGGCGCACCGTGAAACCCACTGCGGCCGGCACCCGCATCCTGGAGCGCGCCCGCTCGGTGCTGCGCGAGGTGCGCGACCTGGAGTCGGCCGCGTCCGATACCGACCTGCCGGCCGGGCCCTTGCGGCTGGGTGTGATTCCCACCGGGCTCACGGGCATTGTCCCGGTAGTCCTGAAGAAATGGGTCAAGCGCCATCCGCACATCGGCATCTATATCGAACCCGCTACCAGCACGGTGTTGTACAGCCGGGTCATGGCGGGCGATCTTGACGCCGCCGTGCTGGTGCACCCGATGTTCGAACTGCCCAAGACCTGCGCCTGGCACGGCCTGCGGCGCGAGGCGCTGGTGCTGCTGACGCCCGCCGGCATGAAGGTCAAGGACCCCTTGGCCACGATAAGCAGCGAACCCTTTATCCGCTACGACCGCCAGGTGGTAGCCGGCAAGATGGCCGACGACTACCTGCGCCAGCGCGGCATCCGCCCCCAGGTGCGGGTCGAGCTCGACGGCCTGGAGTACATCGCCAAGCTGGTCGCCGAGGGCCTGGGTGTTTCGGTGCTGCCCGACTGGGCCGTGGTGGGCCCGGCCGACCCGGCGCTCAAACGCTGGCCACTGCCCGCGCCTGTGCCGGTGCGCGAAGTCGGTGTGGTGTGGCAGCGCTCCACCGTGCGTGCGCCGCTGGTCGAGGCTTTTGTGGCGCTGGCGCGGAAGAACTTCTCGGTCGCCTGATGGCTGGCTGGCGCGCTCTACTGCACCTGCAGCAGAAAACTCTCCGCGCTCGCCCGTGGCCAGGACTGGCGGTAGATCAGCGGCAGAGAGCCCAGGTTGCCGTGCAGCAACACACCGTCGGGCATCTGGGTCAGGATTGACTGGGCCAGCGACTTGACCTTCTGGTCGGTGGACCGGCGCACGATGTGGTGCGCGGTGATGTCGCTCGGGTGTTGCAGCCCGGCGGCCTGCACCAGCTCCTTGAGCGCGTGCAGGGTCATGCTGTGGAAGTTGAACACGCGTTGTGCCTTGTCAGGCACCACCAGCGACTGCTGGCGCAGCGGATCCTGCGTCGTCACGCCGGTCGGGCAATGGCCGGTATGGCAGTGTTGCGCCTGTATGCAGCCCAGCGCAAACATGAAACCGCGTGCGCTGTTGCACCAGTCGGCGCCCAGCGCCATCATGCGGGCGATGTCGAAGGCACTCACCACCTTGCCGGCGCAGCCAATTTTTATGCGGTCGCGCAGGCCCACGCCGCGCAGCGTGTTGTGCACCAGCAGCAGGCCCTCCTGCAAAGGCGAGCCCACATGGTCGGTAAACTCCAGCGGCGCGGCGCCGGTGCCGCCTTCGGCACCGTCCACCACGATGAAGTCGGGTGTGATGCCGGTGGCCAGCATGGCCTTGACAATCGCAAACCATTCCCAGGGATGGCCGATACACAGCTTGAAGCCGGTCGGTTTGCCGCCCGACAGGGACCGCAGGCGGGTGATGAAATGCATCATCTCGATGGGTGTGGAAAAAGCGCTGTGCGACGAGGGCGATACACAGTCCACACCCACCGGCACGCCGCGCGCCTGCGCGATTTCCGGCGTCACCTTGGGGCCGGGCAACACGCCGCCATGGCCCGGCTTGGCGCCCTGGCTGAGTTTTATCTCGACCATCTTGACCTGCGGGTCGAGCGCGTTCTCGGTGAACTTGTCGGCGTTGAACGTGCCGTCGACATTGCGGCAGCCGAAGTAGCCGGAGCCGATCTCCCAGATCAGGTCGCCGCCATTTTTCCGGTGGTGTACCGAGATCGAGCCTTCGCCCGTGTCATGCGCGAAACCGCCGCGTTTGGCGCCCGCGTTGAGTGCCAGGATGGCGTTGGCGCTCAGGGCTCCAAAACTCATGGCCGAAATATTGAACACACTCGCGTGGTAGGGCTGGGTGCACAGACCGGCGGTGGCCGGCTGCGCGGCCACCTGGTCCGGCGTGCCGCCGATCCAGACCCGGAAGTGGTGCGATGCAATCGTGCTGGGCGCGATGGAATGGTTCATCCATTCATAGCCCTCGGCGTGTACATCGAGCTGGGTACCGAACGGGCGTTTGTCCGAGTCGCCCTTGGCGCGCTGGTACACCAGTGAACGCTGCGAGCGCGAAAACGGAGTCGCTTCGTTGTCGCTTTCCAGAAAATACTGGCGCAGCTCGGGGCGCACGAACTCGAGCATGAATCGCAGGTGCCCGATCACCGGATAGTTGCGCAGGATGGAGCGTTTGGTCTGCATCACATCGTATGCGCCCAGCCCCACCAGCAGCAGGAACACCGGCAGCAGCCAGCCCCCTTGCCCAAAACCAACCAGCGTAAAAATGCACAGAATCAAACCCATGATGCACAGGCCAAACACGGTATAACGGATCGGGAAAATATCGTTCAGACGATGCAGCATGGTTCGGGCTTTCGGGGCGGTTGGGGACAGTCGGTGCTTGAAGTGGGTGCCGCGGCTACAGAACGGGCGGCACGGCGGCCGCCAGAAAGTCGTACACCTCGCGGATGCGGCGGCTGGTGCGGATTTCGCGGTGAACGGCAAGCCAGATCGGAATAGGCGGTATCTTGAGCATAGGCAGAAGCGGTACCACGGCGCTGTCGGTGCGGGCTACGTAGTCGGCGATGAAACCTATGCCCAGGCCGGCGCGCACCGCCTCCCAGTACGCCATCAGGTCGTCGGTGCGCAGCGCAAAACTGCTGCGCTGCACCGGAAACCCAAAAGCCGCGAAGCCTTGCAGCATGACCTCGGACTGGTCTTGCCCCACCAGCTCGTGCTGCAGCAGATCGGCCGGCTGTTTGGGCGTGCCGCGCCGGCGCAGGTAGTCGCGGTGCGCGCAGGGGCTCAGGGTGACCTTGCCGATGCGTTTGGCGATCAGGGTGGCCTGGTCGGGCTGCACCATGCGCAGGGCGATATCGGCTTCGCGGCGCAGCAGGTTGCTGACCTCGTTGCTCACCACCAGCTCCACCTGTACGTCGGGCAGGGCCAGCCGCATTTGCGCCAGCAGCGGCGGCAGCAGGATACAGGCCACCGGCTGGCTGGCCGTGATGCGTATCGTGCCCGATACACCGGCTTCGGCACCCGAGACATTACGCGCCAGTTGCAGGGCGCCGGTTTCCATGGCCCGCGCCGAATCCGCCAGGCGCAAAGCCATCTCGGACGGCAACAAACCGCGCCCGGTGCGCTCGAACAGCACCACGCCGAGCTGCGACTCCAGCTCCGCGATATGGCGGCCTATGGTGGGCTGGCTCGAATGTAGCGCTCGCGCCGCGCCCAGCAGGCTGCCCTGTTCCAGCGCAGCCAGAAAGGAGCGGATCAGGCTCCAGTCAAAGTCCTGCTTCATACCGGGTTGCGTGGCGCGTGGCGTTATTCATTATTGAACTTCTGTCTCTCTCTATTAGCCAATTGTGGTTTGCCCGCCAAATTTACACAATACCTCTACGCAAGCCACCACGGCCTTTTTCAACGGTAGTGCAACAGGAGATCAACATGGAAAACAGTGTTAGGAAAACGGTATTGGTTCTGGGTGGACGCGGGCGTTTTGGCCTGGCGGCGGCACAGGCGTTTGCGGCCGGCGGCTGGCGTGTGCTGGCGCAGATGCGTCCAGGCGCCAGCGTGCCGCAGGTCCCCGGCGTGGAATGGCTGCCGGTGGCGGTGGACGACACTGCCGCGCTGGCCCGGACGGCCGAGGCTGCAACCGTGGTGGTACACGCGCTGAACCCGATTTACACGCAGTGGGACCGGCAGGCCATGCCCTTGCTCGATGCCGGCCTGCGGGTGGCTTCGCATCTCAAGGCCTTGTTCATGCTGCCGGGCAACGTCTACAACTTTGGCTCCGGCATGCCGGAGCTGCTGGCGGAAGACACGCCGCAGCTTGCCCATACGCGCAAGGGCCAGATCCGTGTCGCGATGGAGCAGCAGATGCAGCAGGCGGCGCGCGGGGATGGTGTGCGCAGCGTCGTCGTCCGGGCCGGAGACTTTTTTGGCAGTGGCGCCGGCAGCTGGTTCGATCAGGTGCTGGTAAAGGACATCACAAGCGGCAAGATGACCTACCCGGGCGCGTTCGACGTACCCACGGCCTGGGCCTACCTGCCGGACCTGGCCAAGGCTTTTGTCGGCGCGGCCGAAAAGCTGCTGGAGGCGCCAGGCCGCTTTGCGCCGTTTGAGGTGTTCCACTTCCAGGGCCATACCTTGACCGGCCGCGACTGGGCCGACCAGCTGGCCGATGCCGCGTGGGACAACGGCTGGTTGCGGCCGGGTGGCGGGCTCAAGACCGGCTCCCTGCCCTGGCCGCTTATCCAGGCGGCCGGGCTGCTGCTGCCGATGTGGCGCGAGCTGGCAAAGATGCGTTACCTGTGGCAGACGCCGCATGGACTGGCGGGTGGCAAACTCGCTGCGCTGATCGGGCCGGAGCCGCATACGGAGCTGCCTGCTGCGGTTCAGCAGTCGCTGCTGGCGCTGGGCAAGACGCGCCACACCGGATGCCCGGTGAACGCCTGGGCCTGAGGAGGTGACCGCCATGGACCGCAGAAACTTCATCCGCATTTCAGGCGGCGGTTTGGTCGCTGCCGCAGCCACCGGCATGGCCGGCTGCTCCAGCGACTTTCCCTCTGTAGCGCTGGAGGCCTGGCAGGGCCCGGCGCAGCAGGCGGAGCTGCGCCGCTGGGCCCTGGCCTACGCCATCCTGGCGCCGAACTCGCACAACCGCCAGCCCTGGCTGGTGGACCTGCAGGACGCCAACGCGATCACGTTGTATGTAGACCGCGAGCGCCTGTTGCCCATGACCGACCCCTGGTTTCGCCAGATCATGGTGAGCCAGGGAAGCTTTATCGAGGCGCTGGTGATTGCCTTGCGCCAGCGTGGCGCCAATACGCAGGTGCAGTTGTTCCCGCAGGGCGAGTTTGCGCCGCGCCAGCTTGACGACCGGCCGGTGGCGCGCATCAGTTGGGGCACCGGGGCAACAACGGCGGTGCCGGACCCACTGTTTGCACAACTGCTGCGCCGCCATACCGCCAAGGTGGACTACGACACCCGCCGGGCGGTGGCCCCGGCGACGCTGGACGCACTGAAAACCGCATTGACCGACCCCGGCATGCGCTTCGGCGGCACGGTGGACCCGGTGCGTGTAGCACC
>JANLPN010000142.1:0-2985 GCA_031367285.1 Betaproteobacteria bacterium
CAACGCGCCGCCTACATCGTGCGCTCCGGTCCGGCCGCTGGTGTGATGGCGTCGGCCCGGCTGGCGACCGAGGCCGGCTTCTCGCACATCATCACCGGCGACATGGGCGGCACCAGTTTCGACGTGGCGGTGGTGATCAACGGCGAGCCCAAGGTGGCCGAAATCACCAACCTCGACTTCCGCATCCCGCTGCGCCTGCCCATGATCGACGTGCACACCATCGGCGCTGGTGGCGGCAGCATTGCCTACCTGGACCGCGGCGGCATGCTGCAGGTTGGGCCGCGCAGCGCGGGCGCGGTGCCGGGGCCGGTGGCCTACCGGCGTGGCGGCACCGAGCCGACCGTGACCGACGCCAATGTGGTCTTGAGCCGCATCAATCCGGCCAGCCCGATGAATGGCAGCAATACCACGCTGGATGTCGAAGGCGCGCGTGCTGCGGTGCGGGGCCTGGGCGAGAAGATGGGCCTGGGCCTGGAGGAGACGGCTGAGGCGATCCTGGCCGTGGTGAACCAGCGCATGGCCGGGCGCATACGGTTGATGTCAATCGAGCGCGGACTCGACCCGCGCGACTTTGCTCTGGTGGCTTTCGGCGGCGCCGGACCGCTGCACGGTGGCGCATTGATGCGTGAAGTCGGCGTCAGCACCATGCTGGTTCCGTTGTACCCCGGTGTGCTGTGCGCCCTGGGATGTGTTTACGCCGACCTGCGTTACGACATTTCGCAGACCGTGGAAAAGCGGCTTGACAAGCTGGTTCCCGGTGAACTGGCAGGCATCATCGCGCGCCAGCGCGAACAGGGCCAGCAGCAGATCATTGACAGCCAGGTTCCGATCGACGTGACCACCATCACCCATGCGGCAGACATGGCCTACGCCGGACAAATCCATGCCTTGCGGGTGACTATAGAAGCGGACTGGGACAGCGCGCGACTTGAGAAAGCCTTCAACGAGGTCTATCAAGCCACCTTTGGCAACACGCTGGCCAATATTCCGGTCGTCATGGTGATCTTGCGCACCATTGCTGTAGGCAAGCGCAGTGGCGCCAGCCTGCCGCAGGCCACCAAATTCGCCGACGGCAACGCGCGGCCACGCACCAGACGCCCGGTGCACTTCGATATCTGGCATGACACGCCCGTCTATACCCGCGACGACCTCGCACCGGGCATGCGTTTCGATGGCCCCGCCATCATCGAGCAGAGCGATACCACGACAGTTGTCGAACCCGGCATGGGCGTGGTCATCGATCCCAAGGGCAATATGTTGGTAAAGGTGAAATAGCATGGATGCAGTAACACTGGCCGTGGTGCGCGGCAGCCTGGAACAGATCGCTGATGAAATGGATCTTCACCTGATCCACGCGGCCATGTCGCCGATCATCTCGGAGACCAACGATTGCGCCAATGGCATCTTTCATCCGACCACTGGCGAGACGATTGCGCAAGGTCGTTATGGCTTGCCAGTGTTCCTGGCCTACATGCAGTTCGCGGTGCAGAAGATCATCGAACTGGCCAACGCCGAGGGCGGCTTCAAGCCGGGCGACATGTGGATCATGAACGATACGTACCTGGGGGGCAGCCACCTTCAGGACGTGCAGATCATTGCGCCGGTGTTCGCCGGTGGCGAGCTGTTCGCGGTCATGGCCACCACTGGCCACTGGATGGACATGGGCGGCAACGTGCCCGGCGGCTGGGGTCCCAAGGCCACCGACATCCATCAGGAAGGCATCGTCATCCCGCCCGTCAAGCTGTATGACGAAGGCAAGCTCAACACCGCGCTGGTAGCGATGTTCCGAGCCAATGTGCGCCTGCCAGTCGAGATTGCCGGTGACCTGGCCGCGATGTCGAACGTGTTCACGGTGGGCAACCGCGGCATCGAGGCGCTGGTCAAAAAGTACGGACGTGCCGTGCTTAGCGAGTGTCTTAACGAAATGATTGCGTATTCGGAGCGCCAGATGCGCTCCTACATCGCCGATCTGCCAGACGGCACCTACAGCTTTGAGGACTGGATCGACAACGACGGCATCGTTGACACGCCCATTCCCGTGCGGCTGGCGATCACCATCAGCGGTGAAACCATGCACTTCGATTTCACCGGCACCGGCCCCAAAGCCACCGGCCCACAGAACATGTCGCGCAACACCACCCTGTCGTCGTGTTACGTCGCCATCAAGCACATCTTCCCAGACGTTCCAGTCAATGGCGGCACGTTCCGGCCCATCAGCTTCGACGTGCCTGCAGGCTCGCTGCTGGCCGCCGAATACCCGTCGCCGTGCGGCGGCTATCTGGACCCGATGGGCCGCGTGATTGACGTCGTGTTCGGCGCCATGGCCAAGGTGATCCCGGCCAAGGCGCCAGCGGCGTTTTTCGGCACCATCGGCGTCGTTGCCATCAGCGGCACGCATCCGCGCAGCGGTGGTTATTTCGTCGGCGTGTTTCCCTATCCAGGCGGTTACGGCGCGACTAGGGCCAGCGATGGGTTGGTGAACGGTACGCCGCCGCAATCGATGGCCAACTTCATGTCGCTGGAGATGTCGGAGCATCGCTTCCCGATCCGCTTTGACTATTTCAAGCTGCGCGACGACTCCGGCGGCGCGGGCTGGCACCGGGGTGGCTGTGGCACCGCCTACGGTTTCACGGCCTGGGCTGATTGCAATGTGTCGGCGCTTGGTGACCGAGTGGATCATGCGCCGTTCGGCATCCTTGGCGGGAAGTCCGGCGCGCCAAACAAAGTCGAATTCCAGACCGGCGGCAAGACCTGGATTCCGGAGCTGCGAAGCAAGCAGGACAACGTGCTGTTCAAACCCGGCGACACGATCCGCGCAGCCTCGCCGGGCGGCGGCGGCTATGGCGACCCGCTGACGCGCGACCTCGCGGCGGTGGAACGCGATCTTAACCGTGGCTATGTCAGCCGCGAGAAGGCCGAGCAGGACTACGGCGTTGTCGTGGCAGAGGCTACCCGGCTGACAGAGGACCACACCGTGTACAAGCT
>JANLPN010000153.1:0-3864 GCA_031367285.1 Betaproteobacteria bacterium
CCGCATTCCAGCAGCGCCTTGGTGACGGCCAGGATACCTTCGCCGCGAAACACCGTGCCGGGTTCGGCGCGCAGTTGCTGGACTTCGGTGGCAAATGATCTTTCAGCCATACGGCCTCCTTGCGCTATTGAAAATTCCGTCGGTCAAAACCGTTCGCCTTGAGCCTTTGGAAGGGCGCCGCAACGGCAACGACCGAGCTCGGTCCGAACTGCGTCGGGTTTGTCAGGCATGTACAACCCCCCTCTCCAGCCATCCCGGGTCAGGCTCGGGCAGCGGAATGGCGTCCAGCAGTTCGCGTGTGTAGGTATGTTGTGGCTGCGCGAAAATACCCGCCGAGTCACCCTGCTCCACCACCTCGCCCTGGCGCAGTATCAGCACCTGGTCACAGAGGCTGCGCACCAGCGACAGGTCGTGGCTGATAAAGATCAAAGCCAGGCCGTTGTCGCGCCGCAACTCATCGAGCAGCGCAACAATGCGCGCCTGGGCCGATACATCCAGCCCCGAGGTCACTTCATCGGCAATCAGCGCCGCCGGTTGCAGGGCCAGCGCGCGCGCAATACCGACACGCTGGCGCTGGCCGCCCGACAACTCGTGCGGATAACGGCCGGCCAGTTGCGCTGAAAGGCCCACGCGTTCCAGCAGTTGCGCGGCCTGGCGCGCCGCGTCCTGCGCGCCGGCCAGTTTGCCGAGTGCACGCAGCGGTTGCGTGACGATGGCCGATACGCGCCGGCGCGGGTTAAGCGAAGACATCGGGTCCTGGAACACCAGTTGCACCTGGCTGCGGTAGGCCACCAATTCATCGGCCGTGAAGGCGGCCACCGGCCGGCCCTGGAACAACACCTCGCCTTGTTGAGGAGGCATCAGCATAGTAAGCGCGCGTGCGAGGGTGGACTTGCCGCTGCCCGACTCCCCGATCACACCCAAGGTACCGCCGGTGTCGAGCGTGAAATTTATGTTGTGCAGGATGCGTTTCATGGGTGCCGCGCCAAAGAAGGGCTTGTTGGGCATGTCAGGTAAGGACAAGCCCAGGCCACGCGCCTGCAAGAGAGATGTCATGCCATCGCCTCCCGCTGGCGGTCATAGTCGCGTGTTTCGGCGTCCAGCTGATCGATCAGCGCATCGTCCACCGGCACCAGCGTGTGGCCGGGCCTGTCGAACCGCGGCGTGGCCGCCAGCAAGGCGCGGGTATAGGCGTGTTGCGGCCGCGCGAATACCTGCTCGACCGAGCCGCTTTCCAGAATACGCCCGCCATGGATTACCGACATGCCGTGGCACAACTTGGCCACCACGCCCAAGTCGTGGGTGACCAGCAACACACCCTGGCCGGCACCGGCCAGGCGATGGATCAGGCGCAGTACCTGCTTTTGCACCGTCACGTCGAGCGCGGTGGTCGGTTCGTCGCAGATGATGAGCCGCGGCCGGCAGGCCCAGGCCATCGCAATCACCACACGCTGGCGCATGCCGCCGGACAGCTGGTGCGGGTACAGGCGCAACACGCGTCGTGGGTCGCGCACCTGCACTTCGTCGAGCAGGCGGGTATTCTCGGTGTCGGCCGCCACCCCGCGCAGGCCCTGGTGCAGGCGCAACACGTCGGCCATTTGGGCGCCGATGCGGCGCACCGGATTGAGCGCCGTGAGCGGGTCCTGCAGCACCATGCTCACGGTACGCCCGCGCAGGGTACGCCAGCGCGGCTCGGGCCAGTGGGTGACGTCCTGGCCGTCCAGCACGATACGGCCCCGGCTGATCCGGGCCGAAGCCGGCAGCAGCCCGGTAGCCGCCTTGGCCACCATGGATTTCCCGCCGCCCGATTCGCCTACCAGCGCATGGATGCGGCCGGGCGCCACCGACAGATTGACGCCACGCAAGATAGGCGTCACTTGCCCCGCCTGGCGGATCTCGACATGCAGGTCTTCCACCAGCAGCACATTCATCGCCGCACCACCGGATCGAACTCGCGCCGCAATCCGTCACCCAGCGCGTTAAGGCCCAGCACGGCCGCCATCATGGCCGCCATGGGCAGCACCATGAGCCAGGGTGCCTGGTTCACGTACAGGCGCCCTTCGCCTATCATGCCGCCCCAGGTCGATTCGCCCGAGGCCAGCGACAGGCCGACAAAACTCAGGATGGCCTCGACCACAATCGCCACGCCCATCTCCAGCGTCACCAGCGTGATCAGCAGCGGCGCCACGTTGGGCAGTATTTCGCTGGCCAGGATACGCAGCGGCGACAGGCCCAGCATACGCGCCGAGGTCACGTAGTCGAGCGCGGATTGCGCCTGCGTCTCGGCCCGTACCACACGGCAAAAACGCGTCCAGTCGACGATCACAATGGCGGCGATCACCGACCACAGGCCGGTGCCCAGCACGGACACCAGCACGATGGCCAGCAGCACCGGCGGGAACGACATCCATACATCGACCAGGCGCGAGATAAGCGCATCGAGGCGCCCGCCGTAGAAACCGGCCAGCGCCCCCAGCGCGGTACCCAGCAAAGCCGCCAGCGTGGCGGCCGCCACGGCAACCAGCAGGGCGATACGTGCTCCAAATACCAGGCGCGACAACACGTCGCGGCCCAGGTTGTCGGTGCCCAGCCAGTGGCGCGCGGCGTCCGGCTCGGCGTCGGCCGCCTGACCCAACAGAGCCGGCCGCTCGAACGAAGACAGCAAGTCCTGGTCCTGCGGATCCAGCGGCGCGATCCAGGGCGCAAACACGGCCAGCAATAACAGCACAACACAGACCGCGCCGCCAATCACGACGCGCGGGTTGCGCAGCAGGCGCTGCCAGAGGGAGATGGCTTGGCAGGTCATCTCAGCAGCTTCCTATGGGAGTGCTCGCGTCGCGGGAGTCGGTACCCGGCGGGGGCTCATGCTGTGGCGGTCTCCGCTTCGCTGCGACTGCGCTGCGGTGCTCGGTCCGGGGTCGCACTGCGGAACTCGCTTTGTTCGCTTCGCTCTCTACGCTCGGACAACCGCAGTGAGTCAGTTTACGAAGTGCGCTGCGCGCACCGACCTCGGCCCTGCGCTCCTCGCCGCCACAGAAATCACCCCCGCCGGGTACCGACTCCCGCGAGGAAGTGGTATTGCGATTCGTGGCTACCGTGAATACAAAATACCCGCCATCGAAGTAGCATCTGGGCGGCTCGCAGCCGGTTATCGCTTCCGAAGAAGTGGCATTGGTATTTGCGGCTGCTCCGAATACCAACAACCTCTCCGCAAAGCTGCGCTCGGGTGGGCTGCGGTGCGCCTCTGCGATGCCGAGGAACGGACCTTTCAAGGCCGCGCGCGCAGCGCGTTTCGTCATCATTCTCATCGCGGTTGTCCGAGCGGAGAGAGCGAAGCGAACGCAGCGAGTTCCGCGATGCGGCCTTGAAAGGGAGTACCGCAGGGAAGTCGACGCGCAGCGCGACCATCGAAGTGAAGCGCCGCAGCACGCCCGGGCGCAGCTTTGCCGCGTGGACCAAAGAGTGAAAAATGCAGATTGAATTTCTCCAGCGGCAAGCATGCAACCCAGCATTGCAGCAAGCCCTGGCGTGATGCGTGTAACGGCTTCATGCTAATGCGCACTCCGCAACCGGGGATTCAGCAACACCACCAGGCCATCGACGGCCAGGTTGATCGCGATAAACATCACGGCAAAGGTAAGGACCACGGCCTGGATGAGTGGCAGGTCGCGGCCCACCACGGCGGTGATGGCCAGGCTGCCTATGCCGGGGTAACTGAACAGCCGCTCGATCAGCACCGTGCCGCCGAGCAGAAACGCAAACTGCACTGCCGACAGCGACAAGGTAGGCGTCACGGCATTCGGCAAGGCCTCGGCCAGCAATACACGCAGACCCGACAGGCCCTTGAGCCGCGCCAGCATCACG
>JANLPN010000186.1:0-2913 GCA_031367285.1 Betaproteobacteria bacterium
ATTGCTGGTGCGGCCATCGCCCGGAACCATGCGTTCCTGGGTTGTGAAGGTGCGGCTGCTGGAGGTGATGACCAGGGTGCGGTCCGCGGATGCCATGCCATTGCCGATTTGCCGGGCCGTTTCCAGCAGCTCGGACGACACCATGGCGTCTATGGCGCCCGGCACCGGCGTCAGGCTGAACACCGGGCGTTTGCCACCGAGTTGCGCCACCGGCAGCGGAAAAACTTCCAGGTAATAAGTGGTGGCGCCGGTACGCTGCGCCACACCCGGGATCGAGGTGCTTTGCGCCGCATAACCACTGGCGCGTGCAATATCGACCAGCCACTCGGTCAGCAGCCCGCCGCCTTCGCCGCCCAGCGCGCAGATCAGCAGGGTGACTGGAGCCCCCGTGCGTTCAGGGCTACCGCCCGGCCCGGGGCTTGTCGCTGCGCGTACTACGCTGCCCCCCAAGGGGCCGTTCGCTTGCTTGAAGCGGTTCTGCGCTGCGCTCGGGCTTGTTTGCGCGTTCATGCGGGCTGCATCATGCGTACCAGCGTACTGCGCAGGCCGCCCAGCAGGCGTTCATGCCATTTGGGATTCTGGATTACTTCGGCGCGGTAGAACGAGGGGCACAACGTGGCCGCATGGGCGTTCGAGCCGCACAGGCCGCAGCCCACACAGCCGTCGATGACCGTGGCCACCGGATCCACCTTGAGCGGATCGGGGTTGTCCTTGAGCGTGAGGGTAGGGCAACCGGAAAGCCGGATACAGGCGTGGTCGCCGTTGCACACGTCTTCGTCCACGCCGTATTTCACGCGCACCACGCGTTTGCCGCTTTTTAGCAGGCCGGCCAGCCAGGGCTTGATGCGGCGCTGGCGCTCGAGCTGGCATTCGCCTTCGGCCACGATCACCTTGAGGCCGGCAAAGGAGGTGGTAAACGCCTCGTTCAGCGTCTTGCGCATTTCGTCCACGTGGTAGGTGTGCACCGTGCGCAGCCATTGCACGCCCAGGCCGTTCAAGGTGTTTTCGATCGTCTTGTTGCTGTCGGTCAGGCTTTGCAGCTTGTCCACCGCCTTGAGCTTGGCGTCTTCACTGGGTGTGGAGATGATGTCCTGCGTGCCGGTGGCCGAGGTATAACCGTTCTTGAAAATCAGCAGTACCGCGTCGTCCTGGTTGAACAGCGCCGACTGCACACCCGTCAGCAGACCGTTGTGCCAGAAGCCGCCATCGCCCATGATGGCCAGCGTGCGCCGGTTCATCATCGGCGACACGCCGGCCCGGCTGGCCAGGCTCATGCCATAACCCAGGATCGAATGCCCGAACGAAAACGGCGCAAAGGTGCCGAAGGCATGGCAACCTATATCGGCGGATATATGCACCGGCCCCACGTCCTGCTGCGCCAGCTTGAGCGCCGAGAACACCGGCCGCTCCGGGCAGCCGATACAAAAGCCCGGCGGGCGTATCGGCAGCGGCTCGTTGAGTTGCTCCACCACCTGCTGGCCGACGGCCGCGCGGCGTGCCTGGTTGTCCTGCAGCCACTGGCGCGCGGCGGTGGTATCGACGCCGGCCGCGTATTTTTCCAGCCATGCGGCAAGGCCGGCAGCAAGCATCTCCACCGAATATTCCCCGGCCGATTGCAACATGTCCTTGCCGTGCAGCGGCGTCTGGATGTCGCGCCGGCGCAGCAGGGTGGCCAGCTCCTGTTCTATGTATTCGGGCTGGCCTTCTTCAACGATCATCACTGCATTCTTGCCGACGGCGAAGGCCGCCAGCTGCTCCGGCACCAGCGGGTAGGTGACGTTGAGCACCAGGATAGGGATGTCGCTTTGACCGAACGCGTCACACAGGCCGAACTGCTGCAGTGCCCGGACCAGCGTGTTGTACAGGCCGCCCTGCACAATCAGCCCGAGCTCTGAGCGTGGGCCGTCGAACAGCTCGTTGAGCTTGTTGTCCACGATGTAGCGCCGCGCCGCCGGAATACGCTGCTCGAACTTGAGCTTCTCATGGCCGAAGGTCACCGGCGGGTGGGCCAGCTTGGCATAGTCGAACGCGGCCGGCTCGGCGATCAACTGCCGCGTGGACAAGGCGGGTGGCAGATTGTTCTTGCATTCGAAACTGCCGCGCACGTGGCAGGCGCGGATACGCAGCTCCAGGATGGTCGGCATATTGGACGCCTCGGAAAGCCGAAAGCCGTGCTCCACCATCTCCACCATGCGCGCCAGGTCGGGCCGCGGATCGAGCAGGCACATGGACGACTTGAGCGCATAGGCATGGGTGCGTTCCTGGATCACGCTGGCGCCTTCGCCGTAGTCCTCGCCCACCACAATCAGCGCGCCGCCGCACACACCGGGCGACGACAGGTTGGACAGGGCGTCGGCCGCCACGTTGGTGCCGACTATGGACTTCCAGGTGACGGCGCCGCGCAGCGGGTAGTGGATGGACGCGCCCAGCATGGCGGCGGCGGACGCCTCGTTGGCGCAGGCCTCCACGTGCACGCCGAGTTCTTCCATATAACCCTTGGCCTGCACCATCACGTCGAGCAGGTGCGACACCGGCGCGCCCTGGTAGCCGCCCACATAGGCCACACCGGACTGCAGCAGTGCCTTGGTGATGGCCAGGATGCCTTCGCCATGGAAGGTGTCCCCGGCGCCCAGGCGCAGCGACTCGATCTCGGTGCTGAATGAAACTTCCACGCCTTGTCTCCTTGGGTTCTTGTGCGGCCTAGTTTCACGGGCATCAGCGCATTAGTCAATAAAACGCTGTCACCGAACGGCCTCTTGCAAAATTCTGCTCGCAGAGCATGGGTGGCAATGCAGCGCCAAATCGATTGTTATGGCAATTTTGAAGAAAAATTCCTAAAATGGCGAAGTATGAACAATTTCAACTCTTTGCCATGAATTCCACGTCCAGCCTGTCGAGTGGCAGAACCGTAAT
>JANLPN010000225.1:0-8439 GCA_031367285.1 Betaproteobacteria bacterium
ACGGCGGTGTTGTTGGCGGTCTGGAACAGCCCATAACCAACCGTGATCACCACAATGGGCGCGATGTAGCCGGTTATGCCAAGCGTCGCCGGCAGCATGGACAACATGAAGCAACCGGCTGTTATCCCTACCAGCCCAATGATGGTCAGGCGGTGTGCGCCAAAACGGTCCGCAATACGGCCGGCCGGCACACCGGTCAGCGCAGCGACCAGCGGGCCGACCGACAGGATCAGCCCGACCATGGCCGTGTCGAGCCCCAGCCCCCGCGACAGATAAAACGGCCCAACCACCAGCGTCCCCATCATCACGGTGGCGACCAGCACGCTCATCGCAAGGCCAGCACGCAAGCCGGGATCGCGGAATGTCGCCAGGCGGATCAAGGGCGATGCGACCCTGGCCTCGGCCAGCACGAACAGGCCCGCTCCCAGGACGGCAGCCAACAGCAAAGCGATATTGAGCGCACCGAAACTGCCGCGCCCTATCGTCATGGCCAGTGCATACGCCGCAAGTGTTGCGCCCAGCAGCAGCGTGCCCAGAGGGTCGAAGCCGGCAACGTCGGCCTTGGGCCTGCGGCGATCCTCCGGCAGGGTGCGGTACGCAAGAAGAAAAGTCAGAATGCCCAGCGGCAGGTTGACCAGGAAGATGGCCCGCCAGCCCGGCCCGGCGATCAGCATGCCGCCGAGCGACGGGCCCAGAGCGGTGCCGATGGCGGACATGGTGCCCAGCAGCCCCATGGCGCTGCCGGTCTTGTCCTTGGCAACCGTCTCGCCTACAAAAGCCATGCTCAGGGTCATCATGATGGCCGCGCCCAGCCCCTGCACCCCCCGGGCCGCAATCAGCAAGCCCAGCGTGGGCGCAATGCCGCACAAGACGGCGCCCAACGTGAACAGGCTGATGCCGGCCAGCAGCAGCAGCCGGCGCCCGATGATGTCGCCCAGCCGCCCCACGCTGACGATCAGCGTGGTGATGGCCAGCAGGTAAGCCAGGACGACCCACTGGACTTGCTGGAAGCTGGCATTGAACACCTGCGCCAACGTAGGCAAACCCACATTGGCGATGCTAGTGCCAAGCGAGGACAACAACATGGACAAGGAAAGGCCGAGCAGCACCCAGCGCACCGAAGGCACCCGCTCCGCACCTCCCGCAACGGCTTCATTTCTAACTGCAAGGATTGACTTCAACATGCACTCCGCTCCTGTTTGTTTGCTCCCGAAAAGGAGTTGCTGCAAGCGTAGGTCTTTGCCAGCCATGGCGGAAGGCGCGTCGTTTGCACTTTGCCCGTGCGTTGAACGCCACATCAGCATGGAACTGCGTTATGGTCCAAGGATGAAACCCCCACGCTCATCGCTTCGCGTATCGCTTCCCCCCGAGGGGGCGCGTCAGTGCCTTCGGGCGGCCGCACGGCACTGACATGACCACACCCGATCTCAACCTGCTGGTCACCCTGGACGTGTTGCTGGCGGAAGGCAGCGTTGCGCGCGCGGCGCGGCGCTTGCGCCTTAGCCCGTCGGCGATGAGCCGGGCGCTGGCGCGCCTGCGCGAGACCACGGGCGACCCGCTGCTGGTGCGGGCCGGGCGCGGCCTGGTACCCACACCCCGCGCGCTCGAACTGCGTGACCGGGTCAGCCAGCTGGTGCAGGACGGAGAAGCGGTGCTGCGCCCGGCCGAGAAGATCAACCTGCAACAGCTGGTGCGCACCTTCACGCTGCGCACGCGCGAAGGTTTTGTGGAGAACTTCGGGCCGGCGCTGCTGGCCCGCGTCGGCGAGGAGGCCCCCGGCGTGCGGCTGTTTTTTGTGCAGAAGCAGGACAAGGACAACACGCCGCTGCGTGACGGCACTGTCGATCTGGAAACCGGCGTCGTCGGGCATGCGATGGGCCCGGAGCTGCGCGCACAGGCTTTGTTCCGCGACCGCCACATCGGTGTCGTGCGCATGGGGCACCCGCTCTGCAAAGGCAAGATTACGCCGGCCCGCTACGCGGCCGGCCGGCACGTCCTTTTCTCGCCCCGTGGCCTGGACAAGGGGCCGATCGACGAAGCCCTGAAGGCGCTCGGCCTGGAACGCCATATCGCCACAATCGTCAGCGGTTTTTCCACCGCGCTGGCCCTGGCCCGCGCCTCCGACCTGATCGCCAGTGTTCCTGAAAAACACACCGGTAACCTGCGTGCCGGCATGTTCAGTTTTGCGCTTCCGGTGTCCACGACCGAGTTCACGGTGTCATTGTTGTGGCATCCGCGGCTGCATGCCGATGCCGCGCATCGGTGGTTGCGCGGGTGTGTGCGGGAGGTTTGTGCCGGGCAAAGCGACCACAAGTCCTAGTGGTTACGCCGTGTACCGGCTACTACCTCGGCCGACCCATTACCGGTCACGGCTTTGCCCATGGATTAAGCGTCGGCACACCGCTTGGCGCGAAGTCGGCGACATTGCGCGTTACGACGGTCATGCCGTGCACCAACGCCGTGGCGGCGATCAGGCTGTCCCGCATCGGGCGCGGATCGGGGATATGCAACTGCGCGCTGCGTCGTGCGACCGCAGTGTCCACTGGCAAGATGCGGTCAAGAAATGCTGGCATCACCTGTTTTTCCAACCAGGCGCGAAGCACCCCGCCTTGCGCCGGGTCCCGGCGTTCGGCCAGCAGCACGCCGATTTCCAGTTCCTGCATCGTAATAGCCGACAGGTACAGCGTTTCCGCCGCCACTTTATCGGACCACTTCGCTACCCGTGGGTCCGCCTTTCCAATGCGGACCTTGCGTAACTCGGAGACAACGTTGGTGTCGAGTACAAACATCAGGAGAGATCGGCAGGCCGTGCGAGGTCGCGCGGACGAGGCACCGCAAATGCCGGATCTGCGTCGGTCTGCATCGCCAGCAAGTCCGCAATTTTCTGGCGCTTGCCGGTGAGGCGTCGATAGAGCGTTATGTTCATCAGCACGTGGGCTGGTCGGCCACGATCAGTGATGAACACCGGCCCAATGTCAGCTGCCCTTTTTGCTTCGCTTGCTGCCTGGTTGAACTGCCGGCTTGTGAAGGTCGAGATGGTCATGGCGGCACCTCCTGTGCGTGATGAATGTAGCGATGATTCTACAAATATCCCGTCAAATACACCACTTGTCGATCAACAGCGTTTTCTGGAGACTTGCCATGCTTGCCAAAGCACCAGGTCAGCTTCGCATCAAGGCTCGGGCGCGGCAGCGTGTTCCGGGTAAGGCGGCTGGTTGGCGCTCAGCAAATACTGCAGGGCGGCGCTATTGGGGTTTCCAATGGGACACTGTTGTCACTCGCGGCGATCGTTCGCAGTCGCTCTGTCAGCAGACCTGCCGCTCCCTGGTGTGGGCGCCATCAATATTTCAGGCATGCAACGGCGCCCGGGGGCGAGATCCACGGCTTTGCGTTTGTACCAATGCGCCTGCCGGGCGAACTCACGCTTCCAAAAACCGGGCCCTGACGCTTCTGCCCTTGACCTTGCCGGCATTGAGCTTGCGCAAGGCCTCGTCGGCAATATTGCGTTGGACCGCCACGAAGGTCGAGAACTCGGTCACGTTGATTTTGCCGATCTGCTCACGGGTAAAGCCGCCGTCCGGCCCCGTCAATGCGCCCAGCACATCACCAGGCCGGATCTTTTCCTTGCGCCCACCCAGGATCAGCAAGGTGCGCATGGGGGGTAACAAAGGCCCTTTGCCGGTGGGGGTGAGTTCCTCGCGTTTATGCCAGACCGACTCCTGCTTCTGGTACTGCTCGATCTTGCCGACCGAGCCCATTTCGTCCATGCTGGCCAGGCTGAGTGCCAGGCCGGTTTCGCCGGCCCGCCCCGTGCGGCCTATGCGGTGCACGTGCACTTCGGCGTCGGGTGTGATGGTGACGTTGATCACCGCCTCCAGCTGGGTGATGTCGATGCCGCGCGAGGCCACGTCGGTGGCCACCAGCACCGAACAGCTGCGGTTGGCAAACTGCGCCAGCACCTGGTCGCGCTCGCGTTGCTCCAGTTCGCCATACAGCGCCAGTGCGTTAAAGCCCTGTTGCTGCAGAACTACCACCAGCTCCTTGCATTGCTGTTTGGTATTGCAAAACGCCAGCGTGCTCACGGGGCGGAAGTGGTTGAGCAGCAGCGCCACGGTCTCGAAGCGGTTGGCACGGCTGACCTCGTAAAAACGCTGCTCAATCAGGTTCTCCGTAGCCGGCGCATCGACCTTGATCAGCACCGGATCCCGCATGAATTGTTTGGCCAGCTTCTCTATGCCCTCCGGATACGTGGCCGAGAACAGCAGCGTCTGGCGCGCCGGTGGGCAGTGCGCCACCACGGTCTTGATGTCTTCCAGAAACCCCATGTCCAGCATGCGGTCGGCTTCATCGAGCACCAGCGTGCCCAGCGCTTCCAGCGTCAGGTATTCGCGCTCCAGGTGGTCCATGATGCGCCCTGGCGTGCCCACCACGATGTGTGCGCCATGCTCGAGTGAAGCACGTTGCCCGCGCAGGGCCACGCCACCACACAGCGTCACGACCTTGATGTTCTCCTCGGCGCGCGCCAGCCGGCGGATCTCGGTCGTCACCTGGTCGGCCAGCTCGCGCGTGGGGCACAACACCATGGACTGAACGGCAAAACGGCGCGGGTTCAGATTGGCAAGCATTGCCAGTGCAAATGCCGCCGTTTTGCCGCTGCCGGTCTGGGCCTGCGCAATCAGGTCCTTGCCGAGCAGCGCCGTGGGCAGACTGGCGGCCTGGATCGGGGTCATCTCCAGGTAGCCCAGCGCCTGCAGGTTCTCCAGCGTGGCCGGCTTCAGCACCAGCGAACTGAACGAAGACCGTGCCTTGCTCATTGGTACACCTCCGCGCGATGCGCTGCGATGCTGTTCGCCTTGGGAGCGGCCCGGCGGCGTATCAGGAGCACCTCCGCGCGATGCGCTGCGGTGCCGTGAGCCTTGGGAACGGCCCGGCGGCGTATCAGGAGCACCTCCGCGCGATGCGCTGCGGTGCCGTGAGCCTTGGGAACGGCCCGGCGGCTCACACGCTCATCATCGCAACGGTCTTGGTCACCAGATAGGCTTCCAGCGCCTCCGGCCCGCCTTCGCTGCCATAACCCGAATCCTTGACGCCGCCAAATGGCAGCTCGGCCCATGGGGCGGCCTGCTGGTTGATCCACAACATGCCGGTCTGCACGCGCGCGGTCAGCTGGTGCGCGGTCTTGATGCTGCTGGTAAACGCATAAGCCGACAGGCCGAATGGCAGGCGGTTGGCCTCGGTGATCGCTTCGTCCAGGTTTTTCACGGTGCGCACGGCCGCCATCGGGCCAAACGGCTCGTTGTTGAACACCGAGCTGTCCAGCGGCGCATCGAGCAACAAGGTAGGCGCGAAAAAATTGCCGACCGTCCCGATCCGTTCGCCGCCCGCCGCCACCGTGGCTCCGCGTGCCAGAGCGTCTTCGGTGATCTGCTGCATGGCCACCAGACGGCGCGGATTGGCCAGCGGCCCCATGACCGAACTGGCCTCCAGCCCCGAGCCGACCTTGAGGCCTTGCACATACTTCAGGAAACCCGCCACAAACTCCTCGCGCACCGGTTCTTCCACCAGAAAGCGGGTGGGGGAGATACACACCTGGCCGGCATTGCGGAACTTGGCGCCGGCAATCATCTTGACGGCGTGGGCGACATTGGCGTCGGCCGCCACGATCACCGGTGCGTGGCCACCCAGCTCCATGGTGGCGCGTTTCATGTGTTTGCCGGCCAGGGCGGCCAGCTGTTTGCCCACCGGCGTGGAGCCGGTAAAGGTGATCTTGCGGATTACCGGGTGCGGGATCAGGTAGTTGCTGATTTCGGCCGGGTCGCCGTACACCAGCGACACCACACCGGCAGGCAATCCGGCATCCACAAAGGCACGAATCAGTTCAGCCGGTGATGCAGGCGTTTCTTCCGCCGCCTTGACGATGATGGAGCAGCCGGTGGCCAGGGCACCACACATCTTGCGCACCACCTGGTTGATCGGGAAGTTCCAGGGCGTAAAGGCGGCCACCGGCCCGATGGGTTCCTTGAGCACCATCTGCTGCACGTTCATGGCCCGTGGTGGTACCAGGCGGCCGTAGACGCGCCGGCCTTCGTCGGCAAACCATTCAATGATGTCGGCCGCCATGATGATTTCGCCCTTGGACTCGGCCAGTGGTTTGCCCTGCTCCAGCGTCATCAGGTGGGCGATGGCGTCGGTGCGTTCGCGCAGCAACCTGGCGGCGGCACGCATCACCTCGGCGCGTTTGATGGCCGGGGTGTTGCGCCAGACGTCGAAACCCTTGGCCGCTGCCGCCAATGCGTCGTCCAGATCGGCAATACCGGCACGCGCCACGCTGCCGATGGCTTCGCCGGTAGCGGGGTTGTGCACTGCAATCGTAGCCTCGTTGCGGGCGGCACGCCATTCGTTGTTGATAAGCAGTTGTACGTTGGGATAAGTCATGGTGCAGGTCCTGAAAAACGGGATGAGGGGCTAAGCGAAAGTTGGGCACGGGGGGCCAATTGCGCCTCGGAGCCAAGCCAGCCAGCAGCGTGTGCTTGCCCCCTATTGTCACGCAAGCGCGCGAGCCGCGTGGCGCCGGGAGTCGGCCGCGCCGGGTAGGTACGACACAACGTTTTTTTGCGCCGCATTTGGTGGTTAATCCGCGCTCTGCAGCGTGCCCGCGTGATACCGGGCAGAATTTGCCCACATTTTTTTTAGGAACCCCCCATGTTCAGAACCCTAGTTGCCTCGATGGCATTGCTTGTAGCAACGCTCGCCGTGGCCCAGACCCCGGCCCCAGCGCCGATCCGTTTGCGCGCCACGATAGAAAAGGTAGAGCCCGGCTTTATCACCGTCAAGGAGCGCGGCGGCGAGGTGGTTACGCTGGCGCTGGCCGGCAACCTTGCCGTGACCGAGGTCTACCCGATCGACATTGCCGAAATCAAGGCCGACAGTTACATAGGCGCCGCCGCCACGCCCGGCAAGGATGGCACGCTCGATGCGCTGGAGGTACTGGTTTTCCCAGCGGCCATGCGCGGCGTGGGGGATGGCCACCGCCCGTATGACCTGATGCCCCAGAGCACCATGACCAACGCAGCGGTCGATGGCCTCACCACGTCCGCCAACGGACGCACGCTCAAGCTCAAATACAAGGACGGCGAGAAAACCCTGAACGTGCCGCTGAATACGCCGATTGTCACCATCAAACCCGGTGACAACGGGCTGCTCGTCGTGGGTGCCAAACTGGTTGTTACGGCCGAACTGCGTGACGGCAAACCGGTGGCCACACGTATCATTGCCGGGCGCAACGGTTTTGCGCCACCGCTGTGATGGCCAAGCTGGTCATCTCCACCGCCTTTGATTCCGGTGCCATCGAGGTGGTGCGGCTGGATGACCCGGCCGACATACAGCTCAAGATGCGGCGCGACAACGCGGCCGACATCTGGCAGTGGTTCCATTTCCGGCTGCAGGGTGCAGCGGGTTTGCCCGTCACGCTGCGGTTTCTCAATGCGTCTGCGTGCACTTACCCTGAGGGCTGGAAGGGCTACCGGGTGGTGGCCAGCCACGACCGCCAGAACTGGTTCCGCATCCCAACCGAATACGACGGCACGGTGATGACGGCGCATACCACGCCCGACACCAACAGCATCTACTTCGCCTATTTCGAACCCTATTCCTGCGAGCGCCACCTGGACCTGATTGGCTCGGCCGCCGCATGTGAACATGTGCAGTTGGAGCATCTGGGCAGCAGCCTGGACGGCCGCGACATGGATTTGCTGCGTATCACCAACGCGGGCAGCGCTGTAGCAGAAGCCAACCGGAAAAAAATCTGGCTGATTGCGCGCCAGCACCCCGGTGAAGCCATGGCCGAATGGTTTGTCGAAGGTTTCCTGGAGCGCCTGCTGGACGCCGACGACCCGGTGGCCAAGCTGCTGCTGACTCAGTGCATCTTTTATGTGGTGCCCAACATGAACCCGGACGGCAGCGCACGCGGCAATCTGCGCACCAACGCCACGGGCAGCAACCTGAACCGCGAGTGGCTGGAGCCGAGCATGGACAAGTCGCCTGAGGTGTTTCTGGTGCGCCGCAAGATGCAGGAGGTAGGGGTCGACTTTTGCCTGGACGCACATGGCGACGAAGGTGTGCCCTACAACTTCCTGCTGGGCGCTGACGCCGTGGTCGGCTTCACGCCGCGCAGAGAGGCTTTGCAAAACGCCTTCAAGGCCTCCTGGATCGCCACCTGCCCCGACTTCCAGACCCGGGTGGCCTATGGCAGCGCCCATCCCACCCGTGCCAACCCCACGCTGGCGACCAACTGGGTGGCACATGCCTTCGACTGCCTGGCCTTTACGCTGGAGATGCCCTTCAAGGACAACGCCGATTTGCCCGACGAAGCGGTGGGCTGGAACGGCGAACGCTCGAAGAAGCTGGGGGCGAGTGTTTTGCTGCCTTTGCTGGCGGTAT
>JANLPN010000229.1:0-4013 GCA_031367285.1 Betaproteobacteria bacterium
GTCTGACAATTCAAGCTATTGATCGGAAAGGAAAAAAGGGGGTCTCTCGTCTGCATTGGTGATCTGTGTCGGGTCGTGTGTAAGCATTCCCGACATGGTGGTCCGGGCGGAAAGCCATTGCGGGCGGAAAACTCTCTTTGCTGTGAACGGTTCTCAGGAACTGCTCTTTTCTGGCTTTGAGAGCGCGGTTTTGATTCTCGGGTATTCATGACTGCGGTGGTTTCTGTCCCTGTCCGCCCGATCGGGCGGACAGGGACAGGCGTGGCAATGGATGTGACGTGCTGATGATCGGCCGCCTGCGGTAACGGGGGTGCCGGTGTCCGAGGCGGCGAACTTGATGGGCGTCGTACGCTGAGTGCTGGATTTGCCGGCTGCGCTGTAATAGGTCTACACCGAGGTAGGCGGGCACAGCGGCGGTCCCCACTGGCAAGTACGTTCCGACCGCTGCGCCCTTCACCGTGTCAAAGACTGGGTGCGGCTTGATTGTTGCACCCGTGGACGATCCCGTCCAGCACACCTTGGGTATTGCCAAGGGTGCCCATGGCCGAGCAATCCGCCCGACTCTTCCTGTGCGCGTGTTGCCGCACACGGGTGCTGGTGTGCCCTCAGTGCGACCGGGGCCAGCGGTACTGCGCCGATGGGTGCGCAGGCACGACCCGCCAGGCGTTGCAGCGCGAGGCCGCCCAGCGCTACCAACGAGGACGCGCGGGGCGATTCAAGCACGCATTGCGTACCCGGCGCTGGCGTGCGCGCCAGGTGGCGCTGGCAAATATAGTGACGCATCAGGGTTCCCATGACCCGCCCTCGGATGCTGTACTGCCAGCCACGCAAACAGCCGCTTTGGCAGCCCCCCAACCATGCACCTCCACAATGTCGATTGTGGCCACCGTCGCCATCCTCCCTCACGCCTGGCATTGCCATTGGTGCTGTGCACCCTGCGCAGCACTGGTACGCCAGGGGTTCATCCGTCACAGCCACGGCCGGATGCCTCGCCATGGCCATAGCCCCTGAGCTGCGTGCGCAAATCCTGCGCCTGTACCAGGTCGAGCACTGGCGCGTGGGCACCATCGCGCGCCAGTTGCAGGTACACCGCGACACGGTGACAAGCGTGCTCAACCAAGCCAGCGTGATGCGCCCCCAACAACCAGGGCGCCCCAGCCGGGTGGACCCCTACCTGCCCTTCATGCGCGAGACGCTGGCCAAGTTCCCCACGCTCACGGCCAGGCGCCTTCACACCATGGTGCAGGCGCGTGGGTTTGTGGGTGGCGCCGACTATTTCCGCCACATCGTGGCGCGCCACCGTCCGCACCCAGCTACTGAGGCCTACCTGCGCCTGCGCACCCTGCCCGGTGAACAGATGCAGATCGACTGGGGCCATTTCGGCCACCTCCAGATCGGGCGGGCTCGCCGTCCCCTGATGGCCTTCGTGGTGGTGCTGAGCTACTCGCGCCGCGTCTTTGTGCACTTCAGCCTGAACGCACGCATGGACGCGTTCCTGCAGGGCCACGCGCTGGCCTTCGCCGCATGGGGCGGGCTTGCTCGGGTCGCGCTGTACGACAATTTGAAGAGTGCCGTGCTGGAGCGCGTGGGCGACGCCATCCGTTTCAACCCCGAACTGCTGGCCTTCTGCTCCCACTACCGCTACGAGCCGCGCCCGGTGGCGGTGGCCCGCGGCAACGAGAAGGGACGGGTCGAACGCAAGATTCGCTTCATCCGGGACTCCTTCTTCGCCGCGCGAGAGTTCACCGACGTGGACGATCTCAACGCCCAGGCCCGGGCGTGGTGTGAGGGCCAGGCGGCCGATCTGCGTTGGCCCGAGGACACCCGACAAAGTGTGCGCGAGGCCTTCGAGATCGAGCGCGCCAGCCTGCTGGCGCTGCCCCAGGCCGAGTATCCCGTGCACGAACGCCTGGCGGTGGAGGTGGGCAAGACGCCGTACGTGCGCTTTGACCTCAACGATTACTCCGTGCCCCACCAACATGTACGCCGCACCCTCACCGTGGTGGCCACCCCGCAACGGGTGCGTGTCCTGGACGGGCAATCCGAGGTGGCCGACCACGTGCGCAGCTACGACAGCGCCCAGCAAATCGAGGTGGCGGCCCACATCCAGGCGTTGGTGGCGCACAAACGCGGCGCTCGCCAGCACCGCGCCACCGACGCCCTGGCGCAGGCCGCACCGGCGGCGAGTGAACTTCTCCAGCGTGCAGCCGCGCGGGGCCACAACCTGGGCTCGATCACGGCCACGCTGTCCAGGCTGCTGGAGCGTTATGGCGCCCAGGCGCTACAGGCGGCCATCATCGAAGCGCTGGCCCACGATGTGCCCCACCCCAACGCGGTGCGCCTGGCGTTGGAGCGTGCGCGCGAGGCCCGCCAGGAGAATCCGCCGGTTCTGGCGCAACTCTCCGAACGCGCGCGCAAGTTGGACGTGACGGTACGCCCTCACGCGTTGAACTCCTATGACTATCTGGCCCCGGGCAAGGGTGCCGATGATGACGGCCACACCCTCGACGATGAGCACACTCCATGAACACGGCACCAGGAATCTCGCACCAAGGCGGCGCCATCGATGCGGCGCAATTGCAGGGCCGTGTGCGCGCGCTGAACCTGATGGGCCTGCTGGCCAACTGGTCCTCAGTGCAAGGCGACCCGGCGCGGCTGGGCTGGACCAACGAGCTGGCGGGTTGGGAGGAGCGCGAACGCGCCCGGCGCAGCCTGGAGCGGCGGCTGCGCTCGGCCCATATCGGGCGCTTCAAGCCACTGGCCGACTTCGACTGGGACTGGCCCACGCAGTGCGACCGGCAGGTGGTACACGAACTGATGAGCCTGTCGTTCATGATGGACGCCACCAACGTGGTGCTGGTGGGCCCCAACGGGGTGGGCAAATCGATGTTGGCGTGCAACCTGGGCCATGAGGCGTTGATCCAGGGGCGCACGGTGCTGTTCACCAGCGCGGGCCAGTTGCTGGGTGATCTGGCGGCCCTGGACAGCGATTCGGCCCTGCGCCGGCGGCTGCGCCATTACGCGCGGCCCGATCTGCTCCTGGTGGACGAGGTCGGGTATTTGTCGTACTCCAACCGGCACGCCGACTTGCTGTTCGAGCTGATCAGCCGGCGTTACCAGAACAAGAGCACGGTGGTGACCACCAACAAGTCGTTTGGCCAGTGGCACGAGGTGTTTCCCAACGCGTCCTGCGTGGTCTCGCTGATCGACCGTCTGGTGCACCGCTGTGAGGTGGTGGCCATCGAGGGGGAATCCTACCGGCTCAAGGAGGCCAAGGAACGCACCGCGCAAAAGGCCGCGGCACGCGCTACCGCGGGGCGCAAGGTCAAGCAGAAATGAGCAGGCCCCCACCGCCCATCGTGCCCACCCACTGGACGCCCAAGCAGGCGTTGGCGGTGTTCGAGATCCTCGACGAGTTGCGCGATCGGATTTGGGAGTCGTACGGGCCACAGATCCAGCAGGCCATCCGTAAGGATCGCCGCACCACCAGCCGCCCCACGCCTGGCCGTGCAATTGACCAGCGCGACTTGCCGTTCTGACTGACTGACGGCCACGCATCGACCGGCATGGCTGCCAATGACCATGCGCAAGAAGTGTCCCCCTCACGAAATTCCAACCTGCTACAAAACCGCGCTCTCAAAGCCACATTTGCGCGGTTTCACAGAGCCGCTAACAGGCCAAGGCCGCATCGCCGGACGAACCGTTCTGAAACAGCCGCGCACGGGGAAATCCGCTACGGGCTACGCCCTTCGCTCCTTTCCCCGTGCAGATCCTGCAGGCAAAAACCAGAGCCAGAGGAGGAAGTCAAAAACAGGCATTGAGTACACTTATCCACAGTTGCCGATTCAATCGGCAGCTACCCGTCCTGGGTCAATATTGGATCGGCAGGGTGGGTCAAATTTCAATCGGCGCGGACACAAAGTCTTGTTCTCAATCGTGGTGCGTTGTGGCCCGCTTTGGGGCGGCGCTTGGACTTTTGAGTTGGCCGGAATAGCTGCCGGGTCAGGTTGGCG
>JANLPN010000298.1:0-13298 GCA_031367285.1 Betaproteobacteria bacterium
CACAGGCCTTGACCTGGATCAGGCTGGAGCGCGCTGCGCCCTTGAAGTAGGAATCGCTGATGTTGCCGCAACCGATGATGCCGATTTGTGTCTTGTTCACGTCAGTTCCTCTGCATGTTCACAACGAATTCAGGAAGGCAAAACTGTTGCGTGCAAAACGCGCCGGGTCGCTGGGCTTGTCGTGTTCGGCCACCAGGCATTGGGCGCCACTGGCAATACTGGCCGCGGCCAGGGTGTGGCGCCAGTCCAGAACGCCCTGCCCCACGTCGTCCCAGCCATCTTCGTCGAGCTTGGTATTGGCGGCAGCAAGGTCCTTGGCATGGATCGAGGTAACCCGGTCCTTGTAACGCTCCATCAGGGCCACCGGATCGGCGCCACCCCGCACCAGCCAGGCCACGTCGACCTGCCATTTCAACGGCGAATTGCCGGCCCCGGCAAACAGGCAGTCCAAGGCGGTTCTGCCGTCGGGCTGCGTCTTGAGCTCCCAATGGTGGTTGTGGTAACCCAGCTCGATGCCGCGGTCCCCGGCACGCCAGGCCATCTGGGCCAGCTCACGCCCCAGGAAGGTCCAGTAAGGCTCCGGGCTCTGGCGCTCCTCGGGCGGCACGGAAGGCATGAACAGCCTGGTGAAACCCAGCGTCTTGCAGGCCTGCATGATGGTGTCAAAACGGTCGCGCAGCGCCGCCATGCCGACATGCGAAGACGAGACCGTCAGCCCGCGTTCGTCCAGCGCCTGCCTGACGCGGCTGGCCTCGTCAAGGTGGCCGCCGATGAGTTCGACCTGGCGGTAGCCGGCCGACCACGCCGTGTCGAGCACCTCCTGCAGGCTGGGCAGGGTACGCAGGCTATAGAGCTGGATCGATAGGGGTGTCTTCATGGTGGCGGAAAGTAAGGTTGAAAGAAGCCAGCGGCGCTGAAAATCAGTCCAGGCGCGGGGCGGGATCCGTAACCGGCGGATGGGGCCCGCCGACCACGGAGTTGCGGAATACGACTTGTGACTCGAAGCTGCGTTGTACGCTCAGCCCGGCGCCGTAACACAGGTTGATCAGGTGGCGGCAGGCATTGGCAGCCACCTGCGTCGAAGGTATTCGAATGGTACTCAAGGTCGGCGAGGTATAGGCGGCCAGCTCGGCGTCGTCGTAGCCAAGAATCGACAGGTCCCGCGGCACCCGGATACCAACGCCCTGCAGGCGCGACATGGTCGCCATGGCCAATACGTCGTTGGCGCAAAACAGGGCCGTGAACGGCCGGTGCGCCATGCCTGCGATCACCCCGGCCTGCTGCCAGGCGTTGCTGAAATTCAGCAGGCCGTCGAGGATGAACTCCCCGCACGGCGCCAGTCCCTGCGCTTCAAGCTCGCGCTTGAACCCTTCCACGCGGGCCGTCACTTCCGCTCCGTGGCGCGGGCTGTGCATCACGGCCAGTTCCCGGTGCCCCTGCGCGAGCAGGGTCCGCGCCGCGGACCGGCCGGCGGCGACATGGTCGACGGAGAAACAGTTTTCCTCCATGCCCTTGACCATGCGGTTCATGACCACCAGGTGCCCGACCCGTTTGCGCAGGTCCAGCAGGTCCTCGTCCAGCATATAGCTGTCCACCGCCAGGATGCCATCACACTCGCGGTCGACCAGGAAACGGATACCGTTGAGCGATTTTTCGCGCCGCGGGCCTTGCCCGAAGTTGCTGGCCGCCACCATATGGTGGTTGCAGGCACGCAGCTCACCGTCGATAGCCTGCAGGATGGGCGCAAAAAAGCTGCCTTCGAAGGTCGGTACGTAGACACCTACCATGCCCAGGCTGCGCGAGGACAGGGCCCGCGCCACCCTCGATGGCCGGAAGTCCAGCGCGCGGACAACCTCCTGCACACGCTCCAGCGTCGCTGCCGATACCGCCCCCTTGCCGGATATCGCGCGTGAAGCCGTGCCCACGCCGACGCCGGCGAGCATGGCTACATCCTTGATCGTGGCCATCGCGGGTCAGCGGCCCGCCGCCGCGGCGTGTATGCAATGCGCCGGATATGCGGCTTGCATCACAGGCGGGTTTCGCTCGCGGCGTCAAACAGGGACACGTGCGCGGTATCCATGGCCAGGTTTACCTCCGAACCACTTGCCAGGATGGACGAGGGTTCGGTCTGGATCGCCAGCGGCGAACCCTGCGCGTCCAGCCAGGCGATCTTGTAGGCGCCCATGGGCTCGACCAGGCCCAGCCTGGCGCGCGCGTTGCGTGCCGCATCCGGGCCAACGATGTGCAGATGCTCGGGCCGGATACCCAGCACGCAAGGCTGTTTGTCCGCGGCCGGCTGTACAAACCCGTAGTTGCTCACATCGACCTGGAACGCGGGCGACTCGAAATGGGCCCGGGCGCCCTGACGGATGACATGGCCATGGACGAAATTCATGCTGGGCGAACCCAGGAAACCGGCCACGAACATGTTGGCGGGCTTTGAGTACACCACGTCGGGCGTGTCGAGCTGCTGTATGGTGCCGGCGCGCATCACGGCCAGGCGCGTGGCCAGCGTCATGGCCTCGATCTGGTCATGCGTGACGTAGACCATGGTGGCGCCCAGGTCGTGGTGCAGCTGCTTGAGCTCGCGGCGCAGTTCAGCCCGCAGCTTGGCGTCCAGGTTGGACAGCGGCTCGTCCAGCAGGAACACCTTGGCCTCACGCACCAGCGCCCGGCCGATGGCGACGCGTTGCCGCTGGCCGCCCGACAGTTGCGAGGGCTTGCGTTGCAGCAGCTCGGTCAGCTGCAGCATGCGGGCGGCGTTGTCCACGCGCTTCTTGATCTCGGGCTTCGGCATGCCGCTGATACGCAGGCCGAAAGACAGATTGCGTTCCACCGTCATGGTGGGGTAGAGCGCGTAACTCTGGAACACCATGCCTATGCCGCGGTCCTTGGGGTCGGCCCAGGTCACGTCGACACCGGCGATCTCGACCAGGCCGTCGGTGACGTCGATGAGCCCGGCAATGCTGTGCAGCAAGGTGGACTTGCCGCAGCCCGAGGGGCCGAGCAGCACGACGAATTCGCCGGCTTCGATGTCCAGGCTCAGACCCTCGATGATGGGCACCTTGCCGAAGACGATCGCGAGGTCCTTGATGGAGACGTTTGACATGCTTTACTTGACCTTTAGCCCTTGACCGCGCCGGCGGCGATGCCGCGCACGAACCAGCGCCCTGAAACGAAATACACCGCCAGCGGCACCATGGACGTCAGCAGGGTCGCCGCCATGTTGACGTTGTAGACCTTTTCGCCCTGCGTGGAGTTGATGATGTTGTTGAGCTGCACCGTGATCGGATAGAGTTCGCGCCCGGCGAAGATCAGGCCCAGGATGAAGTCGTTCCAGATGCCCGTGACCTGCATGATGGTGGCCACCACGAAGATCGGCAACGACATCGGCACCATGAGCTGGAAGTAGATACGCCAGAAGCCCCCGCCGTCAATGCGCGCCGCCTTGAACAGTTCCACCGGCAGGCCACCGTAGTAGTTGCGGAACAGCAGCGTCATGATGGGCATGCCGAAGAAGGTATGGATGAGCACGATGTTGGGCAGCGACTGGAACATGTTGACCGTGGCGAACATGCGCACCAGCGGGTACAGCATGACCTGGTACGGAATGAAGGCGCCCAGCATCAGGATGCTGAAGGCCCAGTTGGCCCACTTCACGCGCCAGAAGGCCAGCGCGTAGCCGTTGATCGACCCCATGAAGATCGACAACACCAGCGATGGCAGCAGGATCTTGATCGAGTTCATGAACCCCACCGAGATGCCCCTGCATTCCAGGCCCGTGCAGGCCGACGACCAGGCTTTGGCCCAGGGTTCGAAGGTCAGCGCGACCGGCAGGGCAAAGATGTTGCCCATGCGGATCTCGTCCATCGGTTTGATGGAGGTGATGCCCATCACGTACAGCGGCAGCAGGAAGAACAGCGCGGCGCTGACCAGGAAGGCGTAGATGCCAAGGCGTGCCGGCGTGAAGGCGGCGCGGCGTGGGCGCGTGGAGTGGCGCGGCGCGGCCACACGACTGCCCACATGCCGCGGCGCCGGCACCGAGGCGGAGGTAGCCGAGTTCATGTGTGTCCTCCCGCGGCCCTGGAACGCGAGCGCGCATATAGCAGCGGCGCGATGATGATGAGCACCGTGACCAGCATCGTCGTCGAGGCGGCCGAGGCCAGGCCGATGTTCTGCCGTTCGAACAGGTTGTCCATGATGAACTTGGAGGGCACGTCGGTGGCGTCGCCGGGGCCGCCGTTGGTCATGGCCACCACCGCGTCGTACAGCTTGACCACCGAGATGGCCAGCAGCACCACCGCCGTGCCCACCGCCGCGCCCAGTTGCGGCAGCACGATGCTGAGGTAGTAACGCCAGCGCGGCACCCCCTCGATGCGGGCGGCCTTCCACAACTCCTCGTCCACGCCGCGCAGGCCGGCCAGCAGGATCGCCATCACCAGCCCCGAGGAATGCCACAACACGGCGATCACCACGCAGTAGATGGCCATGTCCTGCGAGGCGATCCAGTCGAAACGCGCATTCTCCCAACCCCAGTTGCGCAGCGAGCGCTGTATGCCCAGCGTGGGGTTGAACATCCATTGCCAGATCACGCCGCAGGCTACGAACGATATGGAGAACGAAAAGAGATAGAAAGTGCGGAAGACGCCCTCAAACCGCACTTTCTGGTCGATGAAAACGGCCAGCAGAAACCCGATCACCAGGGCGCCCGAGATGAAGAACACACCGAACTGCCACACGTGCAGCATGTCCGTGCCCCAGCGGTTGCTGGCGAACAGGTTGACGTACTGCGTCATGCCGGTCCAGTCGGACTTGGGCAGCAGCTTGGAGCTGCTCAGCGAAATGCGCACGGTCCACAACATGGACACGACATACGCGATGAGCACCGTGGCGCCCATGGGCAACAGTGCCGTGTGCGCGGACCAGGCGATGCGCGGGCCTTTGCGTTGCTGTTTCATGTGTTTGCCGGCGGGCCCAGCCCGCCGGGCGCTGGCGTCAATTGGAGGTGAGCGCGGAGACCAGTTGTGTCTGCGCGTCTTCCACCTTCATGTCGGTGTTCCAGAGCTTGGTGATGACGTCGGCCACCTTGCCGTAGATGTCCGGCACCATCAGCATGCTCGGATCCGGTGTCGCGCGTGCGGGATCCTTGAGCGCCACCACACCCGCCTGGGCGCAGATGTCCATGCCCGAGGCATCCACGTCCGGACGAATCGGTATGGAGCCTTTTTTCATGTTGAACGCCACCTGCGTCTTCGGCGAGGTGATGACCTTGGCCATCAACTGCTGGGCGTCGATCATCTCCTTGTTGGAGGTCTTGGGTAGTACGAAGACGTCGCCGCTGACCATGTAGGAAGACTTCGGACCCCAGCCTTCGAAGCAGCCGAATTCCTTACCCGCGGTCTTGTTCGCCGCCAGGAATTCGCCCTTGGCCCAGTCGCCCACGGTCTGGAAGCCGGCCTTGTCGGTGACCAGCAGCGCGGTCGTGTCGTTCCAGCTGCGGCCCGCGAAGCCGGCGTCGGCGTAAGTGCGCAGTCGTTTGAATTTTTCCAGCACGGTCTTGAACGCCGCCGACTTGACGGTGTTGACGTCGCGGTCGCCGTAGAACTTCATGTAGAGGTCGCGCCCACCCATGTGCAGCAGGGTCGCGGTAAAGGTGGCGCGTTCGTAGGTGATGGTGCCGGACTGGGCGAAGGCGGTCTGGCCCGAGGCCTTGATCTTGTCCAGCGCGGTCCAGAACTCGGCCTCGGTCTTGGGCTCGGCCACACCCGCCTTGGCCAGCACGGCCTTGGAATAGAAGAACCAGGCGCCGCTGTGGATGTTGACCGGCACCGCGTAGTAGTGGCCCTTGACCTTGATCACGTTCTTGATGGGGCCGGGCATCCAGGTGTCCCAGCCTTCCTTGGCGGCCACGGCATCGACGTCGTTGAGCATGCCGGCCTCGATCAGTTCGTGGTACTGCTTGGAGGTGTTGAACTGCGATGCCGTCGGCGGGTTGCCGCCGGCGATGCGGTTGATGGCGGCGGCACGCGCGTTGTCGCCGCCGGCAATGGCGTTGTCCACCCATTGGCCGCCCGCCGCGTTGTAGGCGACCGCGAGCTCCTTGAGCGCCGCCGACTCGCCGCCCGAGGTCCACCAGTGGATGACTTCTGCTTTTTGGGCCAGCGCCGGGGAGGAAATGCCCAGGCCGGCAATCAGGCTTGCCAGCAGGGTCATGTTGAGATTTTTCATGACATGTCTCCGCGATAGTTGTTGATTGGTGAACAAGCTACAGATACTGCCGCGAAGCAGACACTCCGTGAACCTGACCTGGATTGGAATCGGTTCCAATCCAGAACGCGATTAAACCGCCTCGGTTTGGTCTGCCGCATTGGGAAGAACCCTAATACGGCCGCAAGTGGCCGAACATTCGGGATGCCTGGAGCCGGCAACCATCGGGGAAAAGTCCGATGCAGCCTCGTTTCAGGCGCTCCGGGTTATTACCAATGTTGCTGCGACGACTATTCCCTATGCTTTAGTTCGATCGACAAATTAATTCGACCGGAGCATGCAAACCTGATGAACAAAGTTGGAATCGGCATCATCGGATGCGGCAATATCAGCGACGCCTACTTGAAGGCCGCCGCCGCTTTCCCCTTGCTGGACATCCGCGGGCTGGCCGACATCCGGCCCGGCGCGGCCGAGGCCGCCGCCGCCAAATATGGATTGAAGGCGCAAACGGTGGACGCTCTGTTGCGCGACGATAACGTGGAGATTGTCGTCAACCTCACCATTCCCGCCGCGCACGTCGAGGTAGGCCTGCAGGCCCTGGCCGCCGGCAAACACGTGCACTCCGAAAAACCGCTGGGCCTGACGGTTGCCCAGGCCAGCCTGCTGTTGGAGGCGGCCGGGCCGCGTGGGCTTCGCGTGGGTTGTGCGCCCGACACCTTTCTGGGTGGCGGCCACCAGACCTGCCGGGCCCTGGTAGACAGTGGAATTCTGGGTACGGTGGTGGCGGGGACCGCCTTCTTCATGTGCCCGGGGCATGAGCGCTGGCATCCCAATCCGGCGTTTTATTACCAGGCCGGAGGCGGCCCGATGCTGGACATGGGGCCCTACTACATCACGGCACTGGTCAACCTGATCGGGCCGGTGGCCCGCGTCATGGGCATGGCATCACGCAGCCGGGACCGGCGTTTGATCACCAGCGAGCCGCTGAAGGGCCAGATGATGGACGTCACGGTTGCCACCCATGTGGCCGGGACGCTGGAATTTGTCAACGGTGCCATCGTGTCCATCGCGACCAGTTTTGACGTACCCAAACACACCTGCAAACCGATTGAACTGCATGGCACGCAGGCCAGCCTGCAGGTGCCCGACCCGAACCGCTTCGGCGGCCCGGTCCTGATCGCGCAACCGGGCCAGGACTGGGCCGAGTTGCCACTGACGCACGGATATGGAGATGGCAATTTTCGCAGCCTGGGCGTCGCCGACATGGCCCATGCCCTGCGCTCGGGCCGTGCCCATCGGGCCTCGGGCGAGCTGGCACTGCACGTACTGGAAGTCATGGAGGCTTTCCAGCCCTCCTCCGATTCCGGGCGGCAGGTTCAGATATCGTCGCGGCCGCCGCGCCCGGCAGCCTTGCCCGCCAAGCTGGCCACGGGACAGCTTGACTAGCGTCTCCAATACAGACAGGAATTCACGTGAAAAAAGCATTGATCGTATGGGGAGGATGGCTAGGCCACGAACCCGAAAAATGTGCGCATATCGTGCGCGACATGCTGCGGGACAATGGCTTCGAGGTGCGTATGGAGACCCAGACGTCGGCATTTGCCGACCCGGCGTTGACGGGCATCGACCTTATCGTGCCGATTGTCACCATGTCGAAAATCGAGAAAGCGGAGTGCGCCAATCTCTCGGCCGCGGTGCGTTCCGGCGTCGGCCTGGCCGGTTTCCATGGCGGCATGTGCGACGCTTTTCGCGATTCGGTCGACTACCAGTTCATGACCGGCGGCCAGTGGGTCGCCCACCCGGGCGGCGTGATCGATTTTCGGGTCAACATCTGCCAACCGCAGGACCCCGTGGTGGCGGGTCTGGCCGACTTTGACTACCACTCGGAGCAGTACTACATGCATGTGGACCCCTCCAACAAGGTCCTCGCCACCACCACCTTCAGCGGCGAACACGCGCCATGGATTGAAGGTGTGGTCATGCCCGCGGTGTGGAAGCGCCACCATGGCGAGGGCCGCGTCTTCTACAGCGCACTCGGCCATGTGGCGGCGGAGTTCCAGCACCATGCCATGCGCACCCTGCTTGAGCGCGGGATGTTGTGGGCTGCACGCTGAGCCCGGCACCAGCCGGCGTAGCCCGGTGGTTTACGGCCTGCCGCTGTGGGCTGCGGCATGGTCCAGCCAGCCGCGCTCGGATGCCAGCGCCAGCGCGGCCTCCAGCGTGCGGGACGGGCGGTCAATGGTCTGGGTCATGAAACCAATCGGCGCCACCATTTCGGGCCCCACCAGGGGCAGGGCCTCCAGTTCACGGTAACCCTGCACCGCGCACACCAGGGCGCCGGCCAGCACACTGCAGACCTCGCCCACCACGACGCTGAGCGCAAGCGTCAATATCGAATTGGTTTCGATCACCGGCTTGACGCTGGCGCCGGCCGCGGTAAACGCGGCATCCACCAGGGTGCGGTTGTGCATGTCGGGCGTCAACAGGCACAGCGGAAAACAGGCCGCTTGCGCCCAGGTCATGGGCGGCCCGTAACGCAGCGTGTCCGGACTGGGTGTTGCAGCTCTGCGCACCAGGTAATAACGCTCCGTGTACTGTGGCAGGGCCGTCAAGCGTATGCCGCGCTCCTTCAGGCGATCCGTGTACCCGAGCCCCAGATCCAGCGACAGTTTTTCCAGACTGCTTTCAATGTCGGGCGAACTGAGCGACAACACCGCCGGTGTAATGCCCGGATGGCGGGCCTGCAACATGGCCGCAAAACGCGCCGCTATGGGTACCGCCGTGGGAACCACCCCGATGGACAGGCTGCCACGCGGGCTGCCGGCCGAACTGTCGAGTTGCTGTTGCAACACATCGCGCTCATGCAACATGCGCCGCGCGCTGGCCAACACCCGTTCACCTTCGGCCGTGAAGCCCACAAAAGAACGCCCGCGCGTGACGATGGCGGTGCCGAACTCCTCCTCCAGCGCGCGCAGCGCGTTGGACAGCGCCGGCTGCGTAATATGGCAGGCCCGCGCCGCACGCCCGAAATGCTGGTGCTCATGCAGGGCAACCAGGTATTTGAGCGAGCCGAGCAGGTTCACGTGTCTTTGGAGATCTTGATCGACGGGAATTTGGACGTGAAGTCCTTGTTCTTGGCTGCAATGGACAAGGCCACCTGGCGCGCCACCGCCTTGTAGATGGCCGCCACCTGGCCGTCCGGATCGGCCACCACGGTGGGGTGGCCGCTATCGGCCTGCAAACGGATTTGCATGTCCAGCGGCAAGGCGCCCAGGTAGTCCATGCCGTATTCGGCGGCCATTTTTTTGCCGCCATCGGCGCCGAAGACATGTTCCACGTGGCCGCAATTGCTGCACACATGTACGGCCATGTTTTCCACGATACCCAGGATGGGCACGCCGACTTTCTGGAACATCTTGATGCCCTTCTTGGCATCCAGCAGGGCAATGTCCTGCGGCGTGGTGACGATCACGGCGCCGGTCATCGGAACCCGCTGGCTCAGGGTGAGCTGGATGTCGCCCGTGCCCGGCGGCAAGTCCACTATCAGGTAGTCCAGGTCCCTCCAGTTGGTCTGGCGCAGCAACTGCTCCAGCGCCTGCGTGGCCATGGGCCCGCGCCAGATCATGGCTTCGTCCTGCGCCACCAGGAAGCCTATCGACATCACCTGCACGCCGTAGTTCTCAAGCGGCTCCATGGTCTTGCCGTCTTCGCTCTCGGGCTTGCCGCTGATGCCCATCATCATCGGCACGCTCGGGCCGTAGATGTCGGCGTCCAGCAGCCCCACGCTGGCGCCTTCGGCCGCCAGCGCCAGCGCCAGGTTCACAGCCGTGGTGCTTTTGCCCACCCCGCCCTTGCCCGACGCCACCGCCACGATGTTCTTGATGTTGGGCAGCAGCTGCACGCCGCGCTGGACCGAATGCGGCACGATTTTCGTGCCTACGTTAACCGACACGTTGTCCACGCCCGCCACGCTTTTGGCCGCTGCCACCAGCGCCTTGCGAAAGCCCGGAATCTGGCTTTTGGCCGGGTAACCCAGCTCCACCTCAAAAGCCACGTCGCCTTCGGTGATACTGAGGTTTTTGATGGCGCGCGACGACACAAAGTCGCGTCCGGTATTGGGGTCGATGACGGCTTTTAGCGCGTCCATCAGTTCTTGTTCTGATACTGCCATTGCATACTCCTGAAGCCTTGTAGTCTAGCGAACACGCCGTTGGAAGCATTTCTCTCGAACGGGCGACCAGCCCATCCATAATGGCCGCATGACACGAGCAGAGGAGACGCTGCCACGCACCGGACTGCTGCTGACCGGCGGCGGAGCCCGTGCGGCCTACCAGGTCGGTGTGCTGGAGGCCGTGGCCGACATACGCGCGGCCTGCAATGTGCGCAGCACGGACAACCCGTTTCCCATCATCACCGGCACCTCGGCTGGCGCCATCAACGCCTCCGCGCTCGCTTGCGGCGCGGACGATTTTGATGCCGCCGTGCGGCAGATGGTGGACGTATGGAAGAACTTCCATGCCCACCAGGTGTACCGTTCGGACTCGCTAGGTATTCTGCGCACCGGAGCCACCTGGCTGACCCTGTTGTCGCTGGGCTGGCTGCTGGCGCGCTGGCGCCGGCTCAAACCGCGTTCGCTGCTGGACAACACGCCGCTTCTGGAACTGCTGCAGACCATGGTGCCGCTGGAGCGTCTGCCCGGACTCATAACACAGGGCCAGGTGCAGGCGCTGGCGGTCACCGCGTCGAGTTACAGCACGGGCGAACACGTGACCTTTTTTGAGGGCGCCAGCGAACTGAATTCCTGGGTGCGTTCGCAGCGTTTTGCAGTTCGCGACTCCATCACCCACCAGCATCTGCTGGCGTCATCGGCAATCCCGTTTGTGTTCCCGGCCACCGCACTGCAGATCGACGGCCGCACCGAATATTTTGGCGACGGCTCGATGCGCCAGTCGGCACCCGTGGCGGCGGCCATCCACCTGGGCGCCGAACGTATCCTGGTAGTGGGCGCCGGGCGCATGCACGAGCCCAAGATCGAGGGGCGCACAGCGCCCGCCAACACCTATCCGTCGCTGGCGCAGATTGCCGGCCACACGCTGTCCAATATTTTTCTGGATGCCTTGGCCGTGGATGTGGAGCGGGTACGCCGTATCAACCACACGATTGCGCTGGTTCCCGCCGAAGCGCGCCAGGGCAGCGGCCTGCGCCCGATTGACCTGCTGCTGGTTGCGCCCTCGCAACGGCTCGATGCGATTGCGGCGCGCCATGTACGCGATCTGCCACCGGCGGTGCGCAGCCTGCTGGGCGGTGTGGGGGTGTCTTCCGACAAGGCCGATGTCAAAGGCGCGGTGCTGGCCAGTTACCTGCTGTTCGAGCCCGGCTACACCCGTGAATTGATGGCGCTGGGGCATGCCGACGCGATGCGCCAGCGCGCGGAGATCGTCGCCTTCTTCGGTTGGGCAGACCCGAGTGCGCCGGACCCCGCAACCGCCGCAGGCTTCGGCGCCAAACCGATGGTCGAGCGGCGGCGCGATCCGCTGCGGGTACGGTGATAGGTGTGCGCTGCTACGTGGGAGCGATCGGGTCAGCGCGGGCGCTCAGGTCTGCTCTTGCGTGTCACCCTGGGTTGCCATTGCGCCATCGTTTGTACGGGATCAGGCCGACGGAACACTCAGCTCCGCGGCTGTCCCTCCGGCCTCGCGGCCTCCTTCCTTAATGCCGCTGCGCCGAGCGCCCCGCCGACCTGATCCTGCTGACTTGGCGGGTACGCGGCGGCTGACTTTCGGGTGCAATCCAGTAGTGCGCCGGTCGCGGGCGATCGAGGCGGTGGAGTTCTTCAACGTGCGCGAAGCCCGAAAACCGGCACTGAATTTCGCATCGCCGACAAAGAGGTATTTCCTCAAGTGGGATACCCGAGTTGGCGCCGGCAAGGGCCCGATTTGGAAGGCAAATTGACACCAGTTAAGGTATAGTTTATATACCATGTATTCCTTTGAGTTTGATGCCGCAAAAAGTAGATCCAATCGCACCAAGCACGGCATCGATTTTGTGGAGGCACAGGATCTATGGAATGACCCGATGCTGATGGAGATCCCTGCAAGAACCGATGATGAACCGCGGCATCTGGTCGTCGGGCTTATGGATGGGAAGCATTGGTCGGCCGTCATTGCCTACCGCGGGGCCAATATTCGATTGATATCCGTTCGTCGCGCACGCACAGAAGAGGTGGCACTTTATGAAAGCTAGGAATTTCGACAAGCAGTTTGACGATGGCGTCGATCTGACAGCTTTTTTGGACTTGTCCAAAGCGAAGCGCGTGTTACAGGAACAGAAGCGGGTGAATGTCGATTTTCCAACCTGGATGATTGATTCCCTGGATCGTGAAGCCGGCAAACTGGGGGTTACAAGGCAGTCTGTCATCAAGATCTGGCTTGCTGAGCGCCTTGAAGTGGCCGCTTCCAACTTGCCGTTGCAACGGAGGCGCGTCGGCGACACGCACCGTTGAGCGAGAGGCTATCCATCTTTGTTCCCGTGACTATCTTTGTTCCCGTGAAATACCTGAGCGCACCGCCGACCTGATCCAGCGAGGATGTGGGTGCGCTACCTATGCAAGCCAACGGCGCTCGCTGCTGGGGCGGCTGGGTGGGCGGAACTAGAATTGAGCGCTCCGGCCTGGCCGGCTTCTCCGCCTCCAACTGCACCCGCACCGCGACACATCCCTGATGCCACGCCAACTCTTCGTCACCACCGCCCTGCCGTATGCCAACGGCAACTTCCATATCGGCCACATCATGGAGTACATCCAGGCCGACATCTGGGTGCGGTTCCAGAGGATGCAGGGCCATACGGTTGATTTTGTGTGCGCGGATGACGCGCACGGCGCGCCCATCATGATTGCGGCCGAAAAAGCCGGCAAGACGCCGCAGCAGTTCGTGGCCGATATCGCCGCCGGTCGCAAGCCCTATCTGGACGGTTTCCATATCGGCTTCGACAACTGGCATTCGACCGACGCCCCCGAGAACCATGAACTGGCGCGGCAGATTTACCGGGACTTGCGCGACGCGGCCGATGGCTCGCTGATTGCAACGAAAACG
>JANLPN010000316.1:0-31645 GCA_031367285.1 Betaproteobacteria bacterium
CGCATTGAAGGCGACGACCGGGCCGAACTCAAGGAGGCGCTGGACCAGCTCGAATACCCGAACGGCATGAGCATCATTGCGCGCACCGCCGGCATCGGGCGCACTGCTCCTGAGCTGCAATGGGACTTGAACTACCTGCTGAAACTCTGGGGCGCCATCGACGGTGCGGCCAAAGGCGGCAAGGGCGCCTACCTGATCTACCAGGAATCCTCGCTGGTGATCCGCGCGATCCGCGATTACTTCAACCACGATATCGGCGACATCCTGATCGACACCGACGACGTGTACGACCAGGCGCAGCAGTTCATGGCCCACGTGATGCCGGAACATGCGGCGCGCGTCAAGCGTTACCGCGACGACGCCCCTCTGTTCTCGCGTTTCCAGATCGAGCACCAGATCGAATCGGCTTATGCCCGCACGGTGCAACTGCCCAGCGGCGGCGCGATCGTGATCGACCACACCGAAGCGCTGGTATCGGTGGACGTGAACTCGGCACGCTCGATTCGCGGCGGGGATATCGAAGAGACCGCCACCCGCACCAACCTGGAAGCCGCCGAAGAGGTGGCGCGCCAGATGCGGCTGCGCGACCTGGGCGGCCTGATCGTGATCGACTTTATCGACATGGAAGAAAGCCGCAACCGGCGCGACGTCGAGAACCGCCTGCGCGACGCGCTGCGGCAAGACCGCGCGCGCGTGCAGTTCGGCTCGATCAGCAAGTTCGGCCTGATGGAAATGAGCCGCCAGCGTCTGCGCCCGGCGCTCAGCGAAGGTGCGTCCATCCCCTGCCCGCGTTGCGGCGGCTCGGGTCATATACGCGATACCGAAAGCTCTGCCTTGCAGATCCTGCGCATCATCCAGGAGGAGTCCCTCAAGGACAACACCGCATCGGTGTTATGCCAGGTTCCGGTCGATGTTGCCTCGTTCCTGCTCAACGAGAAACGCACCGAGATCGCCAAGATCGAACTCAAGCAGCCCATCAACGTTTTGATGGTGCCCAACAAGACGCTGGAGACACCCAACTACAAACTGGAGCGCCTGAAACATGACGATCCGCGGCTGGACGGCATGGAAGTAAGCTACAAGATGGCCGAGGAAGTGGAAGACCCGACTTCGGTCACCCGCCGCTCGCAGGAACCCACCAACAAGCAGACCCCCATCATCAAGGGGGTGTTGCCCGACGCACCTGCGCCGGTGGCGGTGCCCAAACCCGAAGTGGCCAAGCCGGCTTTCACGCCGGCCCGGTCGCCAGCACGACCGGCTCCGGTAGCGGCCGCTCCAGCCCCCGCGCCCGCTCCTGCGGAAACCGGATTCTTCGGCTGGATCAAGAACCTGTTTGGCACACCACCGGCTGCGCCATCCACGGCCAAAACGCCGGAGCTGCCGAAGACCGACGACAAGAGCGACAGCCGGCCAACGCGAGAACCACGTCGCACGGACACCCGTGACGGCGCACGCACCGAGACAGGTCGCGACGGACGGGGTGAAGGGCGTGGCGACGGACGCGGTGAAGGACGCGGTCGCGGTGGCCGGGGTGGCCGCGGCGGGCGCGGAGAACGTCCGGCCCAGGGACAACGTGAACGTGTCGAGATGGATGGCGCAGCCAATGCCGGCAGCCCGGACATCGCAATACCCCAAGGGGCGAACGGCACAGCCGTGGGCGAGGCCTCCAGAACCGACCAGCGCCCGGCGCGCAACGGTGAACGCGGCGAACGCAATGGCCGCGGTGAGCAGCGTGGCGGCGAGCGTGGTCGCGGATCAGAGCGGGTCGACAACGGCGACCGTGCGCCGCGTCCCGAACGTGGCGCCGAGCGCAGTGACATGGTTGCGGGTCCCGAGACGCGCCCGGACCGTGGCGCGGACGGACGCGAAGGCCGGGAAAGCCGTGGCGAACGCCGGCCCGACCGGCGTCCGCGCCAGGACAACCCGGAGCGTCAACCGGCCATGTCAGGCGCGGCGGAAGGCGAAGCCCTCAACGGGGCGGCGATGGCGGGGGAGAACTCCGATGCCATGCGAATGGAAGGTCCCAACCGCGAACCGATGCCCATGAGCGCCGATCAGGCCTCCGGCCGCCCAGAGGGCGGCAACAACGAGGGGCGTGAAAAACGTTCGCGTGATCGTTATGGCCGTGAACGCGGGCCACGCGGCGACCGGCCTGCGCGCGACGAGGGCGGAGAAGAGCGCCAGGGAGCGCGCCCACCGCGCGAACTGCAGCAACCATTGGAAGGTTTTGCCACCATGGCGGCGCCTGCTGAGGCCGCGCGACCTGTGGTAGCGGATGCTGCCCCGGCAGTTGCTGTCGTAGCTGCAGCCGCGCATGCCGCGAACACACCGGTTGCCACCGGTCTGCCCAAGGTCCAGCCTTTTGTGCTGCCGATGGAGGAACTCGCGCAAGTGGCCCAGAGTAGCGGCCTGAGCTGGGTCAATTCGGACGCCGACAAGATCAGCGCGGTCCAGGCCGCTATTGCGGCTCAGCCCGCTGCCATCCATGTGCCGCGCGAGCGCCAGCCGCTGGCGGCAATTGACGAAGGCCCGCTGGTATTGGTGGAAACCAAACGCGACCTGCGCAACATGACGCTGCCGTTCGAACAGACCGTAAATTAGGATCCGCCAGCTTCTCAGGCCTGGGCCGCGTTGCGCCAGGCCTGGGTTGCGGCATCGGTGTCTCCTTGTTGCTGGGCCAGTTCGGCCAGCAAGCGCCAGGCATCGCGGCGCAGCTCGGTGTCCTGCAACCGGGTCAGCGACTGCGTCAGCAACTGGCGCGCCTTGCCCCAGAGCTGCAGGCGCATACAGGTCACTCCTGCCAGATACTGCAGCACCGGGTCGCCGGGGTTTTTTAGCTGCGCGGATTCGATACGGGTAAGCCATTGCACGTCCGGCGCGCCGGAGCTGCTTGCAAATCCACGCTCCAGCGCCCGGACAAGGTAGACCGCCTGTTGCTGGCTCAAGGCGTCAAACTTGCTCTGCATGGTCTCCCAGACCGGTAACAGCCATTGGCGCCCCAACACCGCATCACCCCCCAGGGCCAGCAGCCGCTCGGCCGCCTGGATCGCCACGTCGGACATGGCGCGTTCACCCGCATCAAGTTGCGCCCAGGCCTTTTGCAGCTGGGCCGGGTCGTGCACGCTGCCCAGCAATTCAATCGCCAGGCCACGCAATACGCCATCCGCCGCCGTGGGCGACAAGGCCCGGTGTTTCGCCAGCAAACGCGCTGTCTCCAGCGCGGCGAGTGTGCGCCGTGCCATACGCGCGGCCTTGAGCCGCAGTCTCAGAGCCAGTGTGCGCCGCGCGGCGCCCTGCCCCATTTCGTCCAGCAACTGCAAGGCGAGAGGCGCGTCGCGGTCGTCCAGTGCCCAGCGCGCGGCTCGCAATTGCACGCCCTCCCGCGTTTCCGGCGCTCCGCTTCTGGCGGCCTGCTCCAACGCTGTCTGGTAGTGCTGCTCGCGCGCCGCGCGGTCCTGCAAAGCGTGTGCGGCCTCCGCCGCCAACAAGTGTGCCACTGCCCGCAGGCGCTCGGCGTAGTCGATCCTGTCGCCGCCAAGTTCGAGCGAACGCAACTGAACCAGCACCGATTCGGCTGCCTTCTTGGCACGTACAAACCGCCCCGCCACCAATTGCGAATAGGCGTCCAGCAAGGCCTGCTGCATGCTGCGCTCGCGCTGACGCAGGCGCCACGACCTGGCCTCGCGCGGTATCGCAAACAGGGCCGACAAGGCACGCAGCGCAAGGTGCAGGGTCAGGAAGCTACCCAGCAGCAGCAGCAGCACGAGATTGAGCGACAGATCGATGCGGTAGGGCGGCCAGAACAGGGTCACCGAGCCCGGGTTATTGCCCGCAAACAGCGCCGCGGCGACGGCAACCCCGAACAGGGCAAGCAACCACAGGGCGATACGCATGGTCGGTACCGATCCGCCTAACGCCCGGCCGCCGCTGTGGTCAAAGCCGCCAGGGTGTCGTCCACTCTGGGCAACTCCATCGTCTTCATCTGGCCCTGGATCTGCTGCAGCAAACTGGCGGCCGATTGGGACTTGCGCGATGCCGGATCGAAATACTTGTTCAGCGACAAAGATGCCGAGGCCAGGTCAGCCCGCGCCGACTCCAGCTGGCGTGCCAACAGGCCGAGGCGGGCATTGAGCAGCTTGAGCTTGAAGTTCTCACGCACAAAAAATGATTGCTCCGGTGACAGCAAGGCGGCGTCAGGTTGCCCGATGCGGCTCACCCGCAACAAATTCCGGGCCTCCTCACCCACCAGTTGCAAGCCACGCTGCCACCAACTGGGCATGGATTCATTGTCCAGCCGTTTGAGTGAACCCGTGGCGCTGACCGCTGCCACGGCGTTGGCCAGCGGAAGGTCGTCGGCCATGCGCAACAACTCGTCAATGCGGGCCAGCAGCGCCGGTGTATCGGATACGGCGGTCGCCGTGATGCGGCTGATGTCACGCGTAATCGCGCGCTGCAATTGCGCCAACCGGGGTTGGGCCGAGCGCGTCACACGCTGGTCGGCGCTTTTCAACGCCGCCACCAGCGGCTCCACACTGCCCGTGAGCTGGGCCTGCTGCTGCGCCAGCCGTATCGCCGACTCAATGTCCACCACCAGATTTTCGTCGCGCGAACGCGACAGGCTTTGAATCAGGTCTTCGAGTTGTGTGCGCTGCAACGCCACCTCGCTGAGTTTGACTTCCGACAGCGCCAGCCGTGCCGCCGTATCGCGCGCCAGTTCCTGCGCCTGGCGGGCCACGGTGCGCGCCTCGATCGCCTGTACGCCGGAGTCGGCGCTTTGCCTGGCCAGCTGTTCGCGCATGGCCGACAAACGCTGCCACAACATCGCGCTGGCTACGGTAGCCAGCAGGGCCAGTGCGAAGGCAATCCAGGGCAGTAGCGTTGGCCTGGCCGGCGGGTTTGGCGCCAGGGTCAGGGGAACGGGCCCATGAGAAAACTCCGGGCCGACCCCAAGTTCTCTTGCCCCCCCTGGGGGAGCCTGATGGGCAGTTTGCACACCTGCGCCAGCGTCCGGCGACGGCTGTACGGGAGGGTCAACATTCATCCAATGGATTCTATCGATGCCACCACATCAGAAACGCTGGGCCGTGACTCCCATACAACACCAAAGCCAGCCGCACGTGCGGCCTGCGCAATCCGGGGGTGGGTCGCCAGTGCGCGGGCGCCGGCCCAATCCTGCTGCGGCAGGCAGGTACACAGATTACCCACCGCCTGGGCACTGGTAAACAACCATAACGAGCCGTCGCCGGCCGCCTGCTGTGCCGTGGCGTGCTGCACGGGATCAAAGACCGGCGCACCGCGTTCATAGGCCAGCACAAATTCCACGTGTACCCCAGCCTGCGCCAGGTGCTGGGCCAGCCAGTCGCGCCCAAATCCCGGCGCCACGCTGCCGCCGCCGGCTTGCGCCATAACTTCCGGCCCGGCATCGCCACCACGCACGATCAGGACCCGGTGGCCGGGGAGCACGCGCGGCGCCACCATTGCCCATAAGGCCTCCGAGTCAAACTGGCCGCCGTCGAGGGCCGGCGCATCGATCAGTGCGGCATCCACCCCACAGCGCAACAGTGTGGCGGCGGTTCCTGGGCCCGTCACCCAAGCACGGGGCGCCAGCGCCGGTCTGGCGCCAAACGCCGGGTCACGGGGCAAGCGCAGTGCAAAAAAATGCTCCACGGCGGAACCACTCACGAACATCAGCGCCGCATAGTCGGCCAGACGCTCCCAGGCGGCGCGAATACCACGGCTATCCGACAGCGGGCGAATACCTATGAGCGGCAGGGCCAACGCGTCCAGGCCACGTTGCGACAAGGCCTCGACCCAGGCCTGCGCATCACGTTCGGGTCTTGTGACTATCACGCGCATGGTGGCGTCGCAAAACAGCCGGCTCAGGTCTTGAGGTCGGAGCGTACGGCGCCAGCCTCGCACAGCTGTTGCGCCACCTGCCGGCCCATCACCTGGGCCTGTTCGCGGGTCACTACATTTGCCTGGGCGGCGGCACGCACCAGAGGCGCGGCCACGCCCGCAGTCGGTCCGTCTTCAACCTGGCCCCAGGCGGCTTCGAGATGCAGCACTTCACCGTGCCACACGGCATGTGCGGCCAGCGGCATCGAGCAACTGCCACCCATGGCCTGGCTCACGGCCCGCTCCGCCGCCACCGCCAGCCAGCTTGGCTGGTGCGCCAGCGGCGCCAGCGCCAGCACCAGGTCTTGCCGCTGCGCCATGACCTCGATGCCCAGAGCGCCCTGCCCGGCAGCCGGCAACATCTGCTCCGGCTCAAAAGCCTGGCGGATACGCTGGCCCAGCCCCAGGCGCTTGAGACCGGCGGCGGCCAGCACAATGGCGTCAAAAAAACCTTCGTCCAATTTGCGCAAACGTGTATTTACGTTGCCGCGCAGCGGCTCGATGCGTATGTCGTTCCGGCCCAGCCGGGAAAATGCGTCGCGCAGCAGAACCACTCGGCGCAGGCTGGAGGTACCCACCACCGCACCCCTGGGCAAGTCGGCCAGGCCGGAAAAGCGGTTGGATACCCATGCATCACGCGGGTCCTCGCGCTCCATCACACAGGCCAGTGCAAAGCCCGGTGGCAATTCCATGGGCACGTCCTTGAGCGAATGCACCGCCAGGTCGGCACGCCCGTCTTCCAGCGCTGTTTCAAGCTCCTTGACGAAAAGCCCTTTGCCGCCCACCTTGCTCAGCGAGCGGTCCAGGATCTGGTCGCCGCGTGTTGTCATGCCCAGCAGCGTAACCTGGTGCCCCAACTGCTCCAGCAACTGCTTGACATGTTCAGCCTGCCACAACGCCAACGGGCTTTCCCGGGTGGCAATCACGATGGATGGGCGTGTCGTCGAAATCAAGTTGGTAACTCGCTGGTAATCGGTTGCTGAGTTCTTTGCGCCGGTCGATGCTAGCATGGGCAAACCCTTACTTCCGCTAGCAGGCGGACTCGAACGCCATGGCCAAAACCCCAGCCACCGAATCCCCCAAACGCTCGCGTGAAAACGAACGCCCGCTGGTCGAAGACATCCGCCTGCTGGGCCGCATTCTGGGCGACGTGATCCGGGACCAGGACGGCGAGGCGACTTTCAACCTGATCGAGCAGATCCGCAAACTTTCGGTGTCCTTTCGCCGTGATGCCGACCACGAAGCCGACCGCGCCCTCAAGAAGCTGCTGTCCGGACTTAGCGGCGACCAGACGGTCAGCGTGATCCGCGCCTTCACCTATTTCAGCCACCTGGCCAATCTGGCCGAGGACCGGCACCATATCCGGCGGCGCGCCGTCCATGAACGGGCCGGCGACACGCAGGAGGGCAGCATAGACGTGGCGCTGTCGCGCCTGCGCTGGGCAGGTATTGCGCCCGCAACCATCGTGGAGACGCTGGCCGGCAGTTTTGTATCGCCGGTTCTGACGGCGCACCCGACCGAAGTGCAGCGCAAAAGTATCCTGGACGCCGAGCGCGGCATCGCGCAGTTGCTGGTGGCACGCGACGCCATCAAATTGCTGTCGCTGGGCACGCCCGCGCGCAAAGACGCACTGACTCCCAGGGAACTGGCGGCCAACGAGGCGCAGATTCGCGCCCGTGTGATGCAGTTGTGGCAGACCCGGCTGCTGCGCTTCACCAAACTGACCGTGGCCGACGAGATTGAAAACGCGCTGAGTTATTACGAAGCCACCTTCCTGCGCGAAATCCCCAAGCTGTATGCCAACCTGGAACGCGAGTTGGGCGAGGGCCGCATCCACAGCTTTCTGCGCATGGGACAGTGGATCGGCGGAGACCGCGACGGCAACCCGAATGTGAGCGCGCAAACGCTGCAGTACGCACTCAAGCGGCAGGCCGAGATCGCATTGCGCCACTACCTGACCGAAGTTCATTTCCTGGGCGGCGAGCTCTCGGTATCGGCACTGCTGGTGAACTGCTCACCCGAAATGCGGGCGCTGGCCGAACGTTCGCCGGATGCCAATGAACACCGCCAGGACGAGCCTTACCGGCGTGCGCTGACCGGCATGTACGCCCGGCTGGCAGCCACGCTCAAGAGCCTGACCGGAGGCGACGCGGCACGCCATGCGGTGGCGCCGCAAAACCCGTACCTGAAAGCGCAGGACTTTTGCGCCGACTTGCGCACCATCGAGGCCTCCTTGCTGGGCCACCACGGCGGTGCACTCGCCGTCCAGCGGCTGCATCCGCTGATTCGCGCCGTGGAGGTGTTTGGTTTCCATCTGGCCACGGTGGACCTGCGCCAGAGTTCGGACAAACATGAAGAAGTGGTGGCCGAATTGCTGGCCGTCGCCCGCATCGAGCCCGGCTACGCGAAACTCGGTGAGCCGGCCAAACGCGCGGTGCTGCAGCACCTGTTGCACGACGCCCGGCCGCTGCGCGTGCTGGACCATGTGTATTCCAGCCTGGCCCAGTCGGAGCTGGCGATTTTCGAGTGCGCGCGCGACATGCTGGCGCGTTACGGCGAGCAGGCCATACGCCACTACATCATCAGCCATACCGAAACCGTGAGCGACCTGCTTGAAGTGCTGCTGCTGCAAAAAGAAACCGGGCTGATGCACGGCACGCTGGACTCCGAGACGCGCGCCGACCTGATCGTGGTGCCGCTGTTCGAGACCATCGAAGACCTGCGCAACGCGGCCGTGATCATGCGCGAGTTCTACGCGCTGCCTGGTGTGAGCGCCCTGGTGCGGCGCGGCGGGGCCGAGCAGGACATCATGCTGGGGTATTCGGACAGCAACAAGGATGGCGGCATCTTCACCAGCAACTGGGAGCTGTACCTGGCCGAGATCGCGCTGGTGGAATTGTTCGACGAACTCGGCCAATACGGCCTGAGCGCCGCCGGGCCGCCCCAAGGCTCGAACGCAGTACTAGCGTCATCAGCGACCGCCGATCCCGGGGCAGTGACAAGCGTGGGGGTTATTCCGACACCGATCAAGCTACGCATGTTCCATGGTCGCGGTGGTACGGTGGGGCGCGGCGGGGGCCCGAGCTACCAGGCCATACTGGCCCAGCCACCGGGTACGGTGCGCGGCCAGATCCGGCTTACCGAACAAGGCGAGGTAATCGGCTCCAAATATGCCAACCCGGAAATCGGCCGGCGCAATCTGGAGACGCTGGTAGCGGCCACGCTGGAAGCCACGCTGCTGCAGACCACCAAACCGGCCAGCGCCGATTTCCTGCGCGCCGCCGCAAGCCTGTCGCGGACCAGCATGGCCGCCTACCGCGCGCTGGTCTACGACACACCGGGTTTCACCGAATATTTCTTCGACTCCACACCGATCCGCGAGATTGCCGAACTCAACATCGGCTCGCGCCCGGCCTCACGCAAGGCATCGCAAAATATTGAAGATCTGCGCGCCATCCCCTGGGGCTTCAGCTGGGGCCAATGCCGCCTCACCTTGCCGGGCTGGTACGGTTTTGGATCGGCCGTCCATACATTCCTGAACGAACCCGGGTCGAAGGACCGCAAGGACCGCCTGGCACTACTGCAAAAAATGGTCCGCCAATGGCCGTTCTTCCGCACCCTGCTCTCCAATATGGACATGGTGATGGCCAAGAGCGACCTGGCGCTGGCCTCGCGTTATGCCGAACTGGTGGGCAATGTGCGGCTGCGCAAGAAAATACTGGGCGCCATCGAGGCCGAGTGGCACCGTACGGCGGACGCGCTGGCGCTGATTACCGGGCACAAGCAGCGGCTGGCCAACAACAGCGCGCTGCAACGTTCCATCCGCCACCGCTTTCCCTACATCGATCCGCTGCACCACCTGCAGGTGGAACTGGTGCGGCGCTACCGGGCCGGGCAGACCGACGAACGCGTGCGGCGCGGCATCCACATCTCCATCAACGGTATCGCAGCCGGTTTGCGCAACACCGGCTGAAGCAGTGAATCTTCACCACTTCAGAGCGCCTGGAAGTTTTCGCGGTAAACGCCCCAGAACTGTTCCAGTCGCTCTAGCCATTTGACCGTGTAGCCCGCGTAGTCGAAACGAATCGTTGAGCTGCTGTGCGACACGGCACTCCACAAGCCTTCGCGCAACATGGACGCACACTTCATGGCTTCGAATGCGCGCCGGAGCGTCGCATCGGGTGCAAGCCCAAAATACCGCTCCAGCAGGGCCTGGTCGTGCTCGTGGGAGAACATGTTGCTGGCCGACAGATTGGCCAGGTCGAACAGGGGGCTGTTAAAGCCCGCATAGTCCCAATCAATCAGCCACAAGCGCCGGCCATCGTCCACAAAGTTGGCAGCCAGCAAGTCATTGTGGCCAAACACAATCTCCACCGGGCCCACGGCCGCCTCGAGTTGTTGCGCCATCGCCGCCAGCCTGGGCAACTGCCCCTGCAGCAAGTTGCCCGGAGTTTCGTCCAACAGGGCAAGGTAGTCCCGTATGACCTGGAACACCCAGAACATCAGCACCGGTCCGCGCAGGACTTTCGGAATTTCCCGGTGGCAGCGCTGCAATAACCCGACCACCGCGGGGAGTCGCCCCACATCGCGCAGGTCAACGGACTCCAGTGTGCGCCCCTCTATGAAGCGACTCACCATGGCGCCTTGTACCGCATACACCACTTCAGGCGACACCCCGGCCAGATACGCCGCGCGCGCGGCCGCCAACTCGTTGAAACGCATCACGCCGTGTGCGGGCAAGTCCTCGCCCAAGCGCACAACAAACCGCCCCGCGCGATCCCGGACCAGGTAGTTGCGATTGGTCATGCCGCCGTGGAGCGGCGTAATGTCCACCGGGCCACTCCAGCACGGCAGTGCTCCGATGCGATCTTCGGGGATGTCCGGATTCATGGGGCTTGCTGCGTGCCGCGCACTTCGGTGCCACGCGCCTTTGGATCGGCACGGCACCTCATGAATGCCCACCGACCAGCTCGCGTACCGAGGCAAGCTGCCGGCGCGACACCATCAGCAACTCGTCCAGGCCCTGCAGACGCACCGCCCAGCCGTCGCCTTCTTCTTCGTCAAAATGTTTCTCCAGGGCACGCACGGCACGCCGTGCCACCAGCGCATTGCGGTGGATGCGCATGAACTGCTGCCCGTATTTTTCCTCCAGCACACTCAGCGAACCGTCCAGTATGTAGCTGCGCAGCGCAGTGCGCACCGTGACGTATTTGAGTTCAGCCTTGAAGTACAGCACCTCGGCCAGCGGCACCCGCTCGGTCCGGCCCCGGTCCTGGATGGCGAGAAACCCGTCGGACGGGTCGGGCTGCAGCAGCCGTGCCGACTGGAGATGGCGTTCGCATTTCTGCAAGGCCAGCAGCAGGCGCGACAGGCGCACCGGCTTGGTCAGGTAGTCCACCGCTTCCAGCTCGAATGCCTGCAGGGCGTGTTCGGCATGGGCGGTGACAAACACGACGGCCGGCGCACCTGGCATCAGGCGCAATGTTTTTGCCAGCGCCATGCCATCGGCGCCGGGCATGTGGATATCGAGCAGCGCCACATCGAAGTGCTTCTGCGCCAGCAGTTCCATCGCCTGTGCGGCACTGGCTGCCTCCGCAGCCACATGGATGACGGGGTCGGTGCACTCGCCCAGCAGCGTGCGCAGCCGCACACGCGCCAGCGTCTCGTCGTCCACAATCAACGCTCTCAGCTCCATTGCGGCCTCGCAGAGTCCGAAATACGTGCCCGCGCCACCGTCGTGATTTTCATGCCGGCACCTCGATACGCACCTGGAACACCCCGTCCACCAGGCCGCTGCGAAAACGCCCCTGCACGTCGTGCAACAGGCGCAGCCGGTCACGCACATTCTCCAGCGCCACGCCATGGCCAGGCGCACCGGCTCCGGCGGGCACGGTATTGGTCACCTTGATCACCACCACCGAACCGCGGCGCTGGGTCGATACACGCACCGTGGCGCCCGTCGCGCTGGGCTCCACGCCGTGGCGCACCGCGTTCTCCACCAGCGGCTGCAGCAAGAGGGGCGGCAACATGGCTGTTCCGGCCTGCGGGTCCAGCCCCCATTCCACCTGCAGACGCTCGCCAAAACGCACCTGCTCTATCGCCAGGTACCTGCGCGCCAGTGTTATTTCGTCGTTCAGGGTCACCGACTCACCCTGGTCAATCAGCGCGTGGCGAAACAGGTCGCTCAGGTCTTCCAGCAGGGTTTCGGCCTTGGCCGGCTCGGCCCGCACCAGTGCAATCGCGCTATTGAGCGTATTGAACAAAAAATGCGGGCGGATGCGCGATTGCAATTCCGACAGGCGTGCCGCCGTGGCTGCCGGCGCCCGGCCCTTGGCCCGCAGCACCAGGGCCGCGACCAGGGCTGCCGCCAGCAAGGCCCCGGTACTGCCACAGGCGACCCAAGGCGCCTGCTGCGTCAGCCCCATCAGCACCAGCATGGCACCACCGTACACGCCGGCCAGCGCGCCCAGCAGCAGACCCGCCGCGTATTGCCCGACCTGCCGCAGGCGTGCCAGCCACTTCTTCAGGCAACACGCCACAATCAGCCAGACCAGCGTGGCCGGCAAGGCCGCACCGGTCAGCACCGACAACCGCAGCAACCAGTCCAGCACGGCCGACGCGCCAAACATGGCGCCCACCGCCATCACCACCTCCACAAACAGCACCGCTCGCAACACCACACCGGCCTGGCAGGCGTCAAAAACAAGCGCCGGCCCGGGTGCTACCGGCACCATCTGCGGGTCCAGCTCATGAAAGGTCGATAAAATTTCAGTGTCTTTCATCCGATGATCAGGCTTGTCGCCTGATTATTGGTGATCTTGCGCATGGCGCGTCCGGCGATCAGGGCCTGTTCACACTATTTTCAGTTATGTCCCAGAACCAATTCGACAACAAGTCCGCAGCCTGGTCGGCGCTGTTTTCCGAACCCATGAGCGACCTGGTCAAACGTTACACCTCCAGTGTGTTCTTTGACAAGCGGCTGTGGCAGGTCGATATCCGCGGTTCCCTGGCACACGCCGGCATGTTGTGCCACCAGGGCATCATCAGCGCCGCGGACCATGCCGCGATCCAGAGCGGAATGGCCACCATCACGCAGGAAATCGAGTCCGGCAGCTTCGAATGGAAGCTGGACCTGGAAGACGTACACCTGAATATCGAAGCGCGCCTGACCCAGCTGGTGGGCGACGCCGGCAAGCGCCTGCACACCGGGCGCTCGCGCAACGACCAGGTCGCCACCGATGTGCGCTTGTGGCTGCGCGATGAAATCGACCTGATCAGCGGCTTGCTCGATGCGCTGCAGAAGGCGCTGGTCGATATCGCGGAGCGCAATGTCGACGTCATCCTGCCGGGCTTCACCCATCTGCAGGTCGCGCAACCGGTAAGTTTTGGCCACCACATGCTGGCCTACGTGGAAATGTTTGCGCGCGACTTTGAGCGCATGCAGGACGTACGCAAACGCGTCAACCGCCTGCCGCTGGGCGCCGCCGCTCTGGCCGGCACCAGCTACCCGCTGGACCGCGAGCGGGTGGCCGCCACACTGGGCATGGAAGGCATATGCCAGAACAGCCTGGACGCCGTGAGCGACCGCGACTTCGCGATTGAATTCGCCGCAGCGGCCAGCCTGGCCATGGTGCACACCAGCCGCCTGAGCGAAGAGCTGGTGTTGTGGATGAGCCAGAGCTTCGGTTTCATCGACCTGGCGGACCGGTTTTGCACCGGCAGCTCCATCATGCCGCAAAAGAAAAACCCCGACGTACCTGAACTGGCACGCGGCAAGACCGGCCGCGTGGTGGGCCACCTGATGGGCCTGATCACCCTCATGAAGGGCCAGCCGCTGGCCTACAACAAGGACAACCAGGAAGACAAGGAGCCGCTGTTCGACAGCGTGGACACCCTTAAGGACACCTTGCGCATTTTTGCCGAGATGGTGGGCGGCATCACGGTACGCGCCGACGCCATGGAACGCGCGGCGCTCAAAGGTTATGCCACCGCCACGGACCTGGCCGACTACCTGACCAGGAAGGGCCTGCCGTTTCGCGACGCACATGAAACCGTAGCCCATGCCGTCAAGGCCGCCATAAGCAAAGGCGTGGACCTGTCGGAGCTGCCGCTGGATATCCTGAAACAGTTCAACCCGGCCATCGAAGCCGATGTGTTTGAGGCCTTGAGCCTGCGCGGCAGCCTCAACGCACGCAACATACTGGGTGGCACGGCGCCGGCCCAGGTCCGGGCACAAATCGCACGCCACCGCCAGCGGCTGGGCTGAGCGCCGCTTCCCTCATCAAAAAGGAACCCCCACCCATGATTTGCAAGCAATGGATATTGCCCGGCCTGCTCGCGCTTTTGCTGGCTCTCGGCGGCTGCTCGAAAACAGACACCGAAGCTGCCGCACCGGCGGCAGCCAAACGCACACCCTCGGTCGAAATCGTGTCGTCCGAAGGCAAGGGTTTCACGGTCGGGGCCATGATGGCGGCCAATCCTGTGTATGTTTTCTTCGACCCCCAGTGTCCGCACTGCGGCCGTCTTTGGGAGGCTTCAGTACCGTTGCAGAAAAAAGCCAAGTTTGTGTGGATACCGGTCAGCTTGCTGAACGCGTCCAGCGGTCCCCAGGGCGCTGCGTTGATGGCATCGGCCGATCCGGCACAAAGCATGGCGGATCATGAGAAGTCCATGCTGGCGGGCCAGGGCGGCATATCCGCAGCGTCCGGTATCAAGCCCGAGATGGAACTGGCGATCAAGAAAAACACCGCCTTGTTCAACAACCTGGGGATCGAAGGCGTGCCCTTCACCATCGCCCGCAATGCCCGGACCGGGCTGACCGTGACCCGCGGCGGCGAAATGAACACGGCCGCACTGGCCGAACTGGTAGGTGTGGATCCACCGTGATGCGGTTAAGTCTGATCTAAGGCGCGCGGCGCACTATTCCGTATTTGATCGCGGGGTTCTGATCGTGCGCTTGCTGCTGGTGGAAGACGATGTGATGATCGGTGAAACCGTTCTGGACTTGCTGCGCGCCGACCATTTCGCCGTCGACTGGGTCAAGGACGGCGTGATGGCCGACACCGCCTTGCGCACCCAGCACTACGATCTGGTGCTGCTCGACCTGGGCCTGCCCAAGCGCGACGGGCTGGACGTGCTCAAGGCCATGCGCGGCCGCAAGGACGGCACACCGGTACTGGTGGTCACCGCGCGTGACGCGGTGGGCGACCGGGTTGCCGGCCTGAATGCCGGCGCCGACGACTACGTGCTAAAACCCTACGACCTGGACGAGCTGCTGGCGCGTATCCGGGCGCTGATCCGGCGCAGCGCGGGACAGGCCGACTCGGTGCTCGAAATCCATGGCCTGCGCCTGAACGCCATCACGCACGAGGTCACGCGCCAGAACGACGGCGCGCAGCCGCCCGAAAACATTTCGCTGTCGGCCCGCGAATGGGCCGTGCTGGAAGTCCTGATGGCCCGCCCCGGCGTGGTTTTTTCCCGCGCGCAGATCGAGGAAAAACTCTATAGCTGGAAAGACGAGGTCAGCAGCAACGCGGTGGAAGTGTACGTACATGGCCTGCGCAAAAAGCTCGGCAACAGCGTGATCCAGACCGTACGCGGCCTGGGTTACGTGATGCCACGCGCCTGATCCCGGCACCGAGTGTTATGCCCGACACGCCGTCCCACTCCTTGCGCAAGCGCCTGCTGGGTTCGGTCATGACGGCGATCGTGCTGGCGGCGCTGTTCCAGGCCGCGTCCGCCTACCGGGGTGCACTCAAGCAGGCCGACACCATGTTCGACTACCACCTCCAGCAAATGGCCTATGCGCTGCGCGGCGGGCCGCCACTGGCGGTGCCTTCGCTGGACGGCGAGGACAACAACGGCGTCGATTACGTGATCCAGATCTGGGGTACCGACGGCGTGCAGCTGTTCCAGTCCACGCGCCAGGCTCTGCCGGCGCGCGCGGTGCTGGGCTTCTCGGACCTCACGCAAGACGGCGTGCGTTACCGGGTCTACTCGGTGCAGACGGCGTTCCAGACGATCCAGATCGCGCAGGACATGGACGACCGGGAGTCGCGTGCGCGTGCGCTGGCGGCGCGCGCCGTGTTGCCCATGGCCATCATCGCTCCGCTGCTCATGGTGGTGTTGTGGTGGGTGATACGCCGCTCGCTGAACCCGCTGGAGCGCACCCGGCAACAGGTGGCGGCGCGTGTGCTGGACGACCTCTCTCCGCTGGCGGAAGACGGCCTGCCCGATGAGGTGCGCCCGTTGGTGCAGGAGATCAACCTCCTGTTCAGCCGCCTGCACAGCGCCTTCGGGGCGCAAAAGGAGTTTGTCGCCAACGCGGCACACGAACTGCGCTCGCCTCTGACCGCGCTCAAGCTGCAGGCGCAGGCGCTGGCACGCACCCAAGACCCGGACACCCGGGAACAGGCGGCGGAACGGCTCAACCTCGGCATAGACCGCGCCATCCGCCTGATGAACCAGTTGCTCGCGCTGGCGCGCCACGAAGCCCAGGGCCAGGCCAGTGTGGCGACCGAGCGCCTCAACCTGCGTGACCTGGTGCAAGAGGCGGTTACCGATGTATTGCCGCAGGCACAGATGCGCGCCATTGATCTGGGCCTGGCGCCGTCGCAGCCTGCCTGGGTGCAGGGCGACGCCGACGCCCTGCTGATATTGCTGCGCAACCTGCTCGAGAACGCCATTAAATACACACCGACCAATGGCCGGGTGGACGTGCAGATCCGGCAGCACGAAAACGCTGCCTGTCTGACCATAGAGGACTCCGGCCCCGGCATCCCGGAGAGTGAACGCCAGCACGTTTTCGACCGGTTTTTCCGCAGCGCGGAAGCCGTCGCCGGCGGCAGCGGCCTGGGCCTCGCCATCGTGCGCGTAATCGCCGACCGGCACGGTGCAACACTGCGGCTGGACCCATCGGAAAAACTCGGTGGCCTGCGCGTTGAAGTGCAGTTCCGGGCCGCCCGCGAGTTGGATGCCGGAGCTTGATGCAGGCCGCGGTGGGCCTGCGCGTTTAAGACTGACCTAAGAGCAAGGCTCCATAGTTGAGTGGTCGCATATCACCCAACCCAAGGAGTCAGCATGAATACGGTCACCCTCAAAAGCACACGCCTCGTGATGGCCTTAGTCGCCGCCGGGGCCATAGGCGGGGCCAGTGTCTCGGTACTGCAAAACAGCCATGTCGCACACGCCTTGACCGCCCCTCCCGTCGCTACCAGCAGCAATCTGGTGGCAAGTGGCCCGGTCAGCATACCGATGGCACTGCCGGACTTTTCCCAGATCACGGCACAGTACGGCCCGGCAGTGGTGAACATCAGCGTCACCGGCACCACCAAGACCTCCAATGACCAGCCCGCAGCCGGCCGCGGCCAACGCGATGACCCGTTCGGCAACGACCCGTTTTTTGAATTCTTCCGCCGCTTCCAGCAGGGCCCGGGGCAAGGCCAGGGCGTTCCGCGCGAAACGCCCACGCGCGGCCAGGGGTCGGGTTTCATCGTCAGCGCCGACGGCATCATCCTGACCAATGCCCACGTGGTGCGCGACGCCAAGGAGGTGATGGTCAAACTGACCGACCGGCGCGAATTTATTGCCAAAGTGCTGGGCGCCGACCCCAAGACCGATGTAGCGGTACTCAAGATCGAGGCCAAAAATTTACCCACGGTCATATTGGGCAAGACCGCTAACCTCAAGGTCGGCGAATGGGTGCTGGCCATTGGCTCGCCGTTCGGGTTCGAGAACACCGTCACGGCGGGTGTGGTGAGCGCCAAGGGCCGCTCCCTGCCGGACGACAGCGCCGTGCCATTCATCCAGACCGACGTGGCCGTCAACCCAGGCAACTCGGGTGGACCGCTGTTCAACACGCGCGGTGAAGTGGTGGGCATCAACTCGCAGATTTACAGCCGCACGGGCGGTTATCAGGGCTTGTCATTTGCCATTCCGGTGGATCTGGCGCTGAAGATCAAGGACCAGATCGTGGCCCACGGCAAGGTCGAGCATGCGCGGCTCGGTGTGGTGGTGCAGGAGGTCAACCAGACACTGGCCGACTCCTTCAAGCTGGACACACCCGAAGGTGCCCTGGTGTCGTCGGTCGAAAAAGGCGGTCCCGCCGACAAGGCAGGGCTGCAGCCGGGCGACGTGATCCGCAAGGTGGATGGCCGTGCCGTCATCTCGTCGGGCGATTTGCCCGCCGTCATCGGCGTGGCCGCGCCCGGCGACAAACTGCAGATGGAGGTCTGGCGCAAAGGTGCAACTGTGCAGATCAGCGCCCGGCTCGGCAATGCCGCTGACAAGGCGGCCCAGGTTGCCAGCAGCGATGAAGGCGCACCCAAGGGTCGCCTCGGCTTGGCATTGCGCCAGTTGCGGCCCGATGAGCTGCGTGCCGCGGGCGTGGACAGCGGCCTGGTGATCGAGGACGTCACCGGAGCCGCTGCCCTGGCCGGTGTCGAAGCGGGCGACGTATTGATTGCCGTGAACGGCACCGCCGTCAAGAACATCGAGCAGGTGCGTGCCGCGGTGGGAAGATCGGACAAGTCGGTTGCGCTGCTGATTCAGCGCGGCGACGAGAAGATTTTTGTGCCGGTCCGGTTGAGCTGACAAACGCCAGGCTGCCGGAGCGCCGCCAGTTCGATCACACATCGGGCTGGTGGCGTCGCTTTTTTCGATCCTGGATGCGTGGCCGGAGCCAAGAAGGTCCCTGGCAGCCTGTCGGGCTTTGGGTTGGGCTCGCGCCATGCCGGCTAACATCCAGCAAGTGGTTTCGTGCGTATCTACTAGGCTTCAGGTCCGCATCGGACTGGCAGGGAACCGTCAACAATGGGATTTATGGCACACAATCCGTTCATGAGAATGCTCGACCCGGACGCAGAACTTATCGCGCTGATAGACCGCGTGGCGGGGCGCGACGAGGTGGCTTTCAAGGCCTTGTACGACCAGACCTCGTCCAAGCTCTATGGCCTGGCGATGCGGGTGGTCGGCAACCGTGAATGGGCCGAGGACGTATTGCAGGAAGCCTTCCTGCATATCTGGCGTGCCGCGTCCGACTACCGGGGGCACCTCAGCCCCCCCATGGCCTGGATGGGCTTGATCGTACGCAGCCGTGCCCTCGATTTTTTGCGCCGCCGCAGTGCCGAGCGCGCCAACCTGACGCAGGAACTGGACGACGTGCTGGAGGCCACGCTGGAAGGCGACACCCCCAACCCGATGGACACCGCGCTGGCCAGCCAGCAGGCCTGGGCTTTGCACCAGTGCCTGACCCGGCTTGAGAACCAGCAACGCGAGGTGGTGAGCCTGGCCTATCTGCGCGACCTGAGCCACAGCGAGTTGGCCATGCAGCTGCGCCTGCCGCTGGGTACCGTCAAAACCTGGATCCGGCGCGGGCTGGAGCAGTTGCGTGTCTGCATGGCGCGTTTTGCCTGAGGGTGGCGGCATGAACCTGGCACAACACCCCGACACCCTGGACCGCATCGCTGCCGCTTATGCGCTAGGTACCTTGCGCGGCGGCGCGCGGCGCCGCTTTGAGGCGATGTCACGCAAACACGCTGCAGTACGTGCGGCGGCGCTGGTGTGGCAGACACGCCTGTCCGCGATGACCGAGTTGCAGGAGCAGGCGGCGCCCAGCCCGGCGGTCTGGACCCGCATCGGCAACCTGGTGCAGGCCGACAAGGAAATCCTGCAGATGCGCGGCAAACGTTCCCCGGTAACGCAGCCAGCCGGTGCCGCCGACGTGGCCCGCGCTGGCTGGCTGCGCAGCCTGACGTTGTGGCGCGGCGCCGCGCTGGCCGGAGTGGTTGCAACCGTGCTGGCGCTGGTCACCGGGGCCACCGTGCGCGAGCAGATGGGAGCACAGATTGCCGCGCTGCGCACGCAGTTGCAGGCCGCGCCGCAAATTGCCTACGTTGCGGTTTTGCAGGACGAAAAGTCGGCGGCCTCCATGCTGGTGACTTTTGACCCGAAGAACAACACCCTGGTCTTGCAGCGTGTGGGCAGCTACCACGAAGCGGGTGACAAGTCGCTGCAGCTCTGGGCCCTGCCACCTGCCGGTGGCCCGCGCTCGCTCGGCGTGCTGGGTCAGGACCGGGTGTTGCGCCTGACCGCCGCCGAGGGCGACGTTCAACATGTGCCCACGCTGGCCATCAGCCTGGAGCCCAAAGGCGGCGTACCGGGAGCCGGTGGCCCGACCGGACCGGTATTGTTCAAAGGCAGCCTGATCCAGAAGGAGATCTAAGCTCTCCGTAAAAGCGCAACAGCGCCGGAAATTTCAGAGCACACCCTCACGTGCTTGAGCTACGCTTGTCACCCCCAGGGAGGCGACAGCTTGAATAACCACCGAGTGCTGACCGGCGCTGCCCTGCTGAAGTCCCAAGGCCTTGAACGGGCGGCCGTCAAGGCTCCGCTGCGTACCGTGACGCTGGCCTGCAACCGCCGACTGACGCCCTCGACGAAGCTGCAGTTGGTGTAGGGCAAAGGGGTGCCCGGCGTGCCCGACAGCGCCGGCCGGGCCGCCTTTATGCCGATCCGGCCGCTGAGCCTGGCCTTCAACGCCCCGGTACCACGCAAGCTGGCCGAAGGCATACGCCTGGCTGCCGGCGGCAGCAGCTTCGAGCCGGTTTTTGAGCAGAAAGGTGGCGGTGCCGACAGCCTGGTGAATGGCGTGTCGTTCCAGACCGTCCTGCCCGAACAGACAAAATTTGCGCTGGAGTTGCCGAAAGACCTCAAGGACGCTTCCGGGCGAGTGCTGCGCAACACCAACTGCTTCCCGCTCCAGGTGGCGACCGGCGAGGTGCTCGACGCCATACGGCTGGAAGTACGCGGCGCGGGCGTAAAACGCCTGCGCTGAGAGCCGCGTCAGGAAATCGTGCGCGCTGAAGGTTGGGAAAAAAAGCCCAGCAGCACGTGGTAGACCACCAGGTGGTTGCGGCTGTGCAGACCCCCGTGCCCGATACCGCTCAATACCGACAGCTGCTTGTCCATATTGGGCAGGCGCCGGAAAAACTCGGCCACATCGGCATACGAGGCAATGCCGTCGTACTCGCCGCGCAGGATCAGAGTGGGCACGTCAAGCGTGGCCGGGTCCACCACCGGCAACCTGGTACACATGTCCACAAAGGTTCCATTGGGCATGGAGTCGTCCAGCGACAACACGGCGTCGGTAAATCTCTCCACCGTGGCCGGATCGGCCAGCCCATCGCGGTCGCGCGTGAAGATGCGGTGCATGTCTTCGCGTCCCATGGGTCTGCGCAGGCTGGCCAGCCACTGGGGCAACTTCTTGCGCCGCTCGATCAGGGTCGGGCTGTCTTCGCCGGTCCACACCATGGCTTCGAGTGCCAGCCGCCCAACATTGCCGGGATGGGCGGCGGCATACATGGCGGCTTTCAACGCGCCCGAAGAGACACCGTACAGGTGCAGCTTTTGCGTACTTGCCACTCGCTGGATGTAGGGCACGGCGGCCAGCATGTCTTCGACCCCGTTTGCCAGATCGGCGTTGTTGGGGCGGTGTTTGTCCGAGCGGCCATAACCTTCGTTGTCCAGGCTCCAGCAGTCGTATCCGCGCCGCGCAAACCAGTCCATGATGGAAGCGTCAGGGCGCCCAGGAACCTGCAGATCGAAGGTCGGTTGGGAGGCCATGGACGACCCGTGAATCCAGACGATGACACCGGCCGGCGGCACGACCGACGCGGCCGGCTTGCGCCACATGAAAAGCCGCACCGCCCCCTTGTGGGTCCAGTGCTCCTCACCGCCGGTCCACAAAGTTGGCGCGGGGGTTTTGACGTTTGCGTGCATGGTTTTTCCAATCACGGTTGCGCGCAGAGACGGCCGGGCCGCCTATTCCTGCAGATTGAGGCTGCGGGCCAGCTTGAGCCACTTGACGGATTCGCTGCGCAGGTAGGGCTCGAACTCCTTAGCGCCCAGGAAGTCCGGCGTGTGCCCGGCGGCAATCAGCTGCTTCTGGATATCGGGCTGGGCCATGATTTTCCGCAGCTCACCGTCCAGCCGGGCCACAACGGCCTGCGGTGTACCTTTGGGTGCCGCCATGCCAAGCCAGGCAGTGGCCTCAAAACCCGCCACCCCCGATTCGTCCAGCGATGGCACATCGGGCATCTCGGGTGTTCTTTTGACCGAGGTGACCACCAGCGCCCGCAGTTTGCCGGCCTTGACGTAGGCCAGGGCATTGGTGGTTGCCATAAAGCCCATCTGGACCTGGCCACCCACCAGATCCGTCAAGGCCGGCGCGCTGCCCTTGTAGGGGACATGTTTCACGTCAATGCCGGCCGCGCCAAGAAACATCTGCGTTATCAGATGCTGGTTTCCGCCCGCGCCGGAGGAAGCGTAATTGAGTTTGCCCGGCTGCGCCTTCGCCAGGGCCACGAATTCCTTCACCGTGCTTGCCGGAACCGCCGGGTTGACGACCAGCACAAAGGCGCCGCTGGTCAGGCGGGCTATGGGAACAAAACTGGTCAAGGCGTCGTACGGCAGATCCTTGTAAAGCGCTGGCGCAAACAGGTGCGAGGTCGACAGCATCATCAGCGTGTACCCGTCCGGCTTGGCCAGCGCGGCCTGCGCGGCACCCAGCGTTGAGCCGGCACCGGGCCGGTTTTCCGCAATCACGGCCTGCTTGAGCGCCGCCGAAAGTTTGTCGGTCAACACGCGCGCCAGCACGTCGGTGGCGCCGCCGGCGGCAAACGGCACGATTATCTTTATCGGCTGCACGGGCCAAGCATCGGCCTGGGCCCGCGCCTGCGTGGCGATGGTCGCCATGGCAAGTGTCGCCACCCACACCAGCGCAGCCATTGCCAACACCCGCCGTCTCATGCTCCACATACCTGCCTCCCGCTCATACAAGCCCGCAGCGCTGCCTTCGCACCTGCCACGCACCAGAAGCCCCGAGCTTAGCGGCCGGCAGGCCGGATGGACATCGGTGCTAACCATGTGCCGGGGCCCTACCCGGCTTTTATTTCACGCGGCCGATGCCGGATTTCACGTGCAGCAGCGTGCGCCGGCCTTACCATGACCCTATATTCAGGAGACCCTTGATGCCCGTCATCACCAATATCGAAGATCTGCGCGTGCTGGCGAAAAAGCGCGTGCCGCGCATGTTCTACGACTATGCCGATTCCGGCGCCTGGACCGAGAGCACCTACCGCGCCAACTCGGACGATTTCCAGCAGATCAAGTTCCGCCAGCGTGTGGCCGTCAACATGACCAACCGCAGCACGCGCAGCACCATGGTCGGCCAGGAGGTGGCGATGCCGGTGGCGATTGCCCCGACCGGACTCACCGGCATGCAGCATGCCGACGGCGAAATACTGGGCGCGTTGGCGGCGAAGAAGTTCGGCATACCGTTCACGCTCTCCACCATGAGCATCTGCTCCATCGAGGACGTGGCCGAAGCCACCGGAGGGCACCCGTTCTGGTTCCAGACCTACACCATGAAGAACCGCAATTTCGTGGAGAAGCTGATAGACCGCGCCAAGGCCGCCAATTGCTCGGCACTGGTGCTCACGCTCGACCTGCAGATCATGGGGCAGCGCCACAAGGACATTCGCAACGGGCTCAGCGCACCGCCCAAGCTCACCCTCCCCAATATCCTGAACATGGCCACCAAACCGCGCTGGGGCCTGGGCATGCTGGGCACCCGGCGCCACGGCTTCGGCAACCTGATCGGCCACATCGAGGGCGTGAGCGACTTGACATCGCTGAGTGCCTGGACCAACGAGCAGTTCGACCCGAGCCTGAACTGGAACGACATCGAGTGGATCAAGAAACGCTGGGGCGGCAAACTGATACTCAAAGGCATCCAGGACGTGGAAGACGCGCAGCTAGCGGCCAACACCGGCGCCGACGCCCTGATCGTTTCCAACCACGGTGGGCGCCAGCTCGATGGAGCCCCATCGTCGATCTCTTCCCTGCCGGCCATCGTGGACGCCGTGGGCAGCAGGCTCGAAATCCATATGGACGGCGGCATCCGCAGCGGCCAGGACGTGCTCAAGGCCAGGGCACTGGGCGCCCGGGGCACCTACATCGGCCGCGCCTTCCTGTACGGCCTGGGCGCCATGGGTGAAGCCGGGGTGACCAAAGCGCTGCAGATCATCCACAAGGAGCTCGACGTAACGATGGCGTTTTGCGGGCGCACCCAGATCGACACGGTCGATAAAGGTATCCTGTTGCCTGGTACTTTCTAGCGGCCGGCACGCCACCGGCGTGTCCAGCATGCAACTCCCCGCCATGGCCGCCTGGGCCTGGATACCCATCGTTATCTGGGCTGCGTTTGCCCAGACCATACGCAACGCCACCCAGCGCACGCTGGTGAGCGGGCTGGGCACTCTCTCTGCCACGCTGGTCCGCTTCCTGTACGGCCTGCCCTTTGCCGCGTTGTGGTTGCTGCTGGCATACCTGATCGACGGCGTGCCGTTTGCGCTGCCCGCGTTTTCCCTGACCTTTGCCGCCTGGCTGGGTTTTGGCGCGGTATGCCAACTGGCCGCCACGGCCTGCCTGCTGGTGGCCATGAAGCAGCGCAATTTCATTGTGGGCGTCACGTTTTCCAAAACCGAGGTACTGCAGGTCGGAATCTTCGCCACCCTGTTCCTGAACGAGCCGCCTACGCTGCTGTCCGGCCTGGCCATGCTGGTGGCTACGGCCGGTGTGGTGATGTTGTCCCTGCCCAAGAAGACCGAGGCCGATCCCGGCGGCTGGGCCGGCAATGCGGCCTGGTTCGGCCTGGCTTCGGGCGCCTGTTTTGCGTTGTCCAGCGTGGGTTACCGGGGCGCCGCCTTGCAGTTGCATGGCATGTCCACCTGGATGGTCGGCGGCTGGGCCGTGTTGCTGGCCCAGCTGTTGCAAAGCGTGCTGCTGGGCAGCTACCTGGGGCTGCGCGCACCCGGCTCGCTGGCCGCGATCGCCAAGGCCTGGCGCCTGTCGCTGCTGGCCGGCATGATGGGTGCGCTGGCCTCCATTGGCTGGATGATGGCCGTGGCGCTGCGTCCGGCCGGCGACGTGCGCACCCTGGGCCTGGTCGAGGTGCTGTTCAGCTACGTGGTGTCGCGCCGCCTGTTCAAGGAACGCATGAGCCGCAATGAACGCCTAGGCCTGCTGCTGGTGAGTGCCGGTGTGCTGGTGGTCTGCGCGCAGCTCTGATTGCCTTTCACGCTCTGGCCTGCCGCTTCAGCGCGGCCGCGCCATGGCTTTGCCGCGGTGGTAGGTCAGGGCCGCGGCGATACAAAAGGCCAGCGCATCACGCGGCACGGGATCGGCTTCGTTGAACACAATGGCGCGATTGCCCTCGAAACGGAACTCGTTCGGGAACACGGTGCGAAAGGTCTCCACCAGCGTAGTCTGGCAGTTGAAATACATGGCGTATTGCGTGGGCGCGGACTTCTTCCAGGCGATACGCAGCGTGCTGCCGCTTTTGCTCTGGGTGGTGAGGTAGGCCGGCTCACCCCACTTGAGCGTTTCCTCGATCTCGCCCACGCCCTCGGTGGCCGCGGCGGTATCCAGAATCAGTTTGCGCAACACCATCAGCTTGCGCCGTAGGGTTGGAGGATAGGCTTCAAATACCCGCGCCGTCGCCGCGTCGGGCGGGTTCTGGACTTTGCCTGGCATTTGTTGTTGCTCCAGGTGCCGCTACGAAATCGCATCCAGCACCAACTGGGTCTGGGTCACCACGGCGCACAGCTTGCCTTCGGCGCTGCGGATCGAGGTTTGCCAGACCATGGTGGTGCGCCCGCGGTGCAAGGCCAGCGACTCGCCGGTCACCGTGGTGTTGACCTTGGCCCCGGCCATGAACTTGGTGCTGGAGTCGGTGGTGGTGGTGCGTTTGCCCGCAGGCAGATTCAGGACGGTACCAATGGCACCCAGGGTGTCGGCAAAGGCCATGTACGCGCCGCCATGCAATATGCCGCCGCCGGTACACATGTCGGGCCTTACCAGCATCCGCGCCACCACGCGCTCCGGCCCGGCCTCGGTGAACCGCACCCCCATCAGGCCGGGGAACATCGGATCGATAAGCTTCTGGAGAGCGGCGAGGTCAAGCATGGATTTCCTTATCAAAAGTTGTCACGGATCGCAGGTACCCAGGTCAAGGCATCGCCATCAACTGTTCAGTACGTGCCGAACCTGGCCGTTGACCGGGCCCGCGCCCGCGCCGCTTCGACTGCACGGTCGCGCGGATCGGCCGTGGTTACCAGAGACCGGATCAGCACCCGGGCGGCGGCGGCCACGTCCTCGACCGCACGTTCGAACGCCGCGTCATTGGCCTTCGACGGCACGTTGAAGCCGCTGAGCTTGCGCACGAACTGCAGCGACGCGTCGCGTATTTCAAGCTCGGTGGCCGGCGGCTCAAAGTTGAACAGGGTCTTGATGTTTCTGCACATGGTGCCCCCGTCCTCAGCGCTTCAGGGCTTCGGGGCTTGTTTTAGCGCCGTGACCTCGATTTCTATCTTCATGCGCGGGTCGGCCAGGCCGGCTGAAATCATCATGGCGGCCGGCCGCACTTCGCCAAAATACCGGCGCAACACCGGCCAGCACTGCGCAAACTCGGCGCCGTCGGGCAGGACATAGGTAACGCGCACCACATCGCGCATACTGGCGCCGGCCTCCTGCAGCGCTGAGGCGATGTTCTTGAGGCATTGCTCGGTCTGCTCTAGCAGGCTGTCCGATATGGACATGCTGCTGTAGTCGAAACCAGTGGTGCCCGACACAAACACCCAGTCACCCGCCACCACGGCACGGGAATAAGCAATCTGCTCCTCGAAGCTGGAGCCGGAACTGATAAGTCTTCTGGTCATGGGGAAAACCTCGGATCAGGGAGAGCGGCGCCCTCCGCCCCAAGCATAACGGCCTGCAGCGACACCTGCTTGGCGCCGGACGCGACCGACTGACTACCCACCTCCCGAAAGCCGTAACGCTGGTGAAAGCGGCGCGACACCTCGTTGGGCGGAGCTATATCGAACTCGCAGGTGACGCGGACCACGCGGGTTTGGACGGCAAACGAGAACAGATCCGCATAAAGGCGCGGGCCCAGACCCTGGCCCTGGCACGCCGCGGATACGACCACGCGGTCTATGTAGAGGAAGTTGTCGTAAGCCCCGGCGAACCAGCGGTAGTTGGGGCTGTCGTACGCGCAACCCTCCCGGAACGCAAGCAGAAAGGCGGCCACCGCGCCGCCGACCTCCAGCACGCGGTGGTACGCGGCCTCGCCATGCAGCTGGCCGAGCCGCTGCAACGTGAGCGGGCTCAGGAAATGCACGGACTCCTGGTTCAGCGCGAGAATCCGCGGGAAGTCGCCAGGGTTCGCGTCGCGCAGCAGCATGGATGCCTGCGTGTTAATGGGTGCTGGCCTTGTTGGCACGTGAATCCGAAACCACCGAATAGATGGCCAGGCTAAAGTAGATCGCCGCCGTGGCAAAACGGCCGTACAAAGCGGCGGACTTGCCCGCGCGCAGCGCGGGGGCCAATACGCCCGACAACATGACGTAGGCGCTGTCCGTCATGGCCGCTATCGACACGAAAACCGCGCTGAGAGCAATGCTTTGGAAGATGGGGGATGCCGAGGCCTCCATGAACTGCGGCAGGAAGGCCGCAAAGAAGATGCTGGTCTTGGGATTGAGCAAGGCCACCAGCAGACCATCGCGCAAGATGCGCGCGGGCGGCGCCGGCTGGACACCGGGCTCGTTGGGCTCGTTGGAATCTTTGCCCTGGACCCGGGGCTGGGCCAGCGCCTGTATGCCCAGATACACCAGATAAGCCGCGCCAGCGAACTTCACCACCGTGAAAGCCGTAGAAGAGATGGCAAAAAGCGCCGCCAGACCGAGCGATGCTCCCACCGCGTTTCCGAAGTTGCCCAGGGCAACACCGGCCACCGACGCAAGGCCGGCGCGCCTGCCTTGCGCAATTGTTCTGGTGACTATGTACACCACTCCCGGGCCTGGCGTTACCGCAAGCACAAAAGTCGCCACGAGAAAGGCTGCCAGCATGGTACCGACGGGTGACCGTTATCGCCGTGGCCGGGGTAAAGGAAATTAGATTGCCGCGCAGACGCCTAGCGGCCGATGGCGGCTCCCAGCAAACGATTCACCCGGCCTACCGTGGCAGCAAGCATCAGGCTCATGTCGTAGCTGAACTCCTCCAGATTATTCTCGGACTTGTCGGTGAGGAAAGCCACGTTCGCGACCGCCATTCGATTGACGGGAATCAGGAGATCTCTGCTGCCGCGGTAAGTCCCCGGACTGGCAGGATTTTCGGCAATGCCGGTGCCAAAGTACAGCATGTTCGGATTGCTGGTGTAGTTGAGCGCCACCGAGAGAGGCGTCACCGATGCCGGATCGCTGCCGGAGACGGTAAAGTGGACGTGGCGCGACAGGAAGTTATTGAACCGCACGAACAATACGCCCGTACCTACTGAATGTCCGGCAGAGTCCTGATTGGTAAAGAAGAGCTTGTTGCGACCACTGCCACTTTCGAGGACACGCATCGTTCCGTTGGATATTCTGAAAGTGACCTCACCACTCGGATCGACGATCTCTTCTCCCGCTGTAAAGATTCGCGAGCGCTGCTGGTTCCAGAAGGTACCTCTAAACGTTATCTGTCGCATGGCGTGATCCTTTTTTGGGGGTGGTTGGCGAACCGGGGCCGCAAGCTGTGGTTATCGTGCCCCCGACAAACGATAAACCAAGCCGCCGCGCGGCGCAATGCCGTCAGGCATCGCTAGGCCAGCGCCAGTGGCATTCAAGCCTTTTCCGGTACTGCCGCAACGACCTCAATCTCGACCTTGAGCACTGGAAAGCGCTATCACCGCGCGACCCACCCGCCGCACACTGGAAATACTTGGCCGACGAAACAGTTGGCTGCCTCGCTGCAAAGATAGGCGGCGAACGCCGCGTCTTCACTTGCGCTCACCAGCCGACCGAGCGGCACCTCTCGCCTGAGCCTTTCTTGGAAGCGCGGATTGGCCTGAACTTCGGCGGGAAAGTACGTGGGGTTCTCCACAAAGTTCTGTGCGATTGCATTTACTTGAACGTTGTGTGGCGCCATTTCGATGCCTACTGACTGGACATAGGCGAGCTGCGCACCGCGTGCAGCGCTGTAGGTGGAAGTGCGCTTTATGCCGCGCAACGCCGAGGCACTGCCAATGACCAAAATCTTTCCAGCTCGCCGTTCGATCATTTGTGGAAGGGCCGCGCGGAACAGCCTTGGCAGAGGATCGACGAGGGCTGCAAAAGTGTCCCGCCACTCGGACTCGGACGCCTCGATTGCGAGAGACGTTGGAGCGGAGATGGCGAGGTTAGCCACCAATACATCCACTACACCCACCGCGTTGACCATGGCCTCTGCTGTCCCGGCTTCGGCGAGCGGGTCAGTGTTGGCAATGACAATCGCACCATGTTGCGCAAGGACCTCGCAAAGAGCCGGACCCATGAAAGAGGTCGCCTGCGTGACAAGGATGCGCTTGCCTGAAAGAATCTGATTCATAAGTGAACCTTACAACAGTGAGCAGGGCTCTATCGCGGGCATGCAGCTCCTGACGTCCGATGCCCCTTGCCACGATGCAATTCGCATGGTCATGCCGTCAATTCTGGCGGCCTGATTGTGCAGTACATCCCATCGAAGGAACACCCCCATGATGCCATTGAACAATGCCAGCCCGGCGTTCGAGCAGCGCGTGCGGCATCAAAAAAATCACCCCGCATTCGTTGCGCCACAGCTATGCAACCCACCTGATCGAGGCTAAGCGTCAGCCTGCAAGACGTTCAGCACATTCTGGGCCACCACTCCATTCTCACCACCAACCGCTACACCCACCTGACCACTCAGACCGAGGCACTGACGGCGGCAACAAAAGCCGCCAGCGTCACACAACTTGACCTACCCGGCCCTCAGTGCCGGTCAAACTTCCGGGAGATATTTTCTGTACCGGCGAGCGGCATGTTGTCCGGGCTCGTCCAACAAACAGATCAGATCGCGGCTTCGCGCGATCTATCTTTACTCGTTAGCCGTCACCTCTTGCGCGACCCAGATGGTTGTGACCAAAGGCGAAGAGCACAGTGTTTCGCCGCGGACTTGAAGTCCTTGTCCGTGCTCAACAGCGTGATTTCGTGGCGCAGACAAAGTTGCGCAATGAGCGCATCGATGGTTCCGACTTGCACTCCGGCCCTACGGCAGGAATTTCTCAGTTCTGCAGCTGCAACATGATCCTCCCGAGTTGGCTGGATCAGAGGCAACGCCGCAAACCGCTCGATGATTTGTGCGCTGGCCTTCGCACCGGAGAAGCCTTGGAGCAGTTCCTGCAAGACAAGGCCCGTGGTGACGACGACGTCCGCCCCAAGCAGTGCTTCTTTCAGATGTTGAACTTCTGGTTCCGAAGCCTCAGCGTCCCGGCGAAGGGCCAGGGACCAGACGCTAGTGTCGACCAGGAGCGTCACGAACGCGACCGTTCGGCCTTGTAGTCAAAGGAGTCGTTCCACTCAAGCTTGCCCATGAGCTCGACGACTCGACGCTGCTCACGACGAGCGATGAACTCTTGCAGCGCCATCGTTACGACGGCCTTCTTCGTGCGTTCACCGCTGACCTCAACGGCCCGGTCAAGAAGTTCGGGATCGATAGCAAGATTGGTGGCCATGTGTGACTCCTTACACACCATTCTACACAAACTCGGTGCCTGACGCCTGCACCCATCCCGGATGGTCGCCAGCCGCAGTTGAATGTGACGGCTAACGAAGCTGTCCAATAACCCAATTTTCACAGCGTTGCCGCATTCCCAGCGCACGGCGCAGTGGAGGGTTTTGTGTCGTCGCGCAAATTGCGGAATTGAGGCGTCTCACGCCGCCATTGTGCCCGTGATGTTGGGTTTCGGGGCGCTCTGGGACCTCTCGGTTTGGGCCCCATTTCAACCCCGGCGCATGATTCGCTCTGCCATAAATGGTGACAGCCGCACTATGAAGCTTGCAGCCTTCGACTTTCCAATGAGAAGTTCAAATCGGTTGGCTTGGAAACCGGTCCAGAATTCGCGGGCCAAGGACTCCGGCGACATCTTTCCCTTTCCACGACCGGCCGTCATCGCGGTATCGACCAAGGGCGGCATGACTTCGAACACGCGGACGCTTGTGTTCTCGAGTTGCCAGCGAAGTGAGCGCGTGAAACTGTGCAGTCCCGCCTTTGAGGCGCAGTAGATGCTGGCAGACTGTTTGGGCACCAGGGCAAGAACGGACGACACGTTGACGATTGCAGACTCAGCGTGCCTTTGGAGGTGCGGGAGAAATGCATGAGTGAGTAACGCCGGGCTGAGAAGATTGATGCTGAGTTCGTTCTCTATGCTTGCCGCGGACATTAGCGCGAACTCGCCGTTGCGTTGGATTCCGGCGTTGTTCACCAGGATGCTGATGTCGCTGTACTCATTGACCAGACTTGAGCGGTCTTCGGCGTTAGCTACGTCTGCGACACGCACTTGTGCGCCTGGAAGCTCCTGCGCCGCAGCCAGCAGGGCAGCTTGATCGCGCCCAACCAAGACGACGTGATTCTCGGCTGCGTGGAACTGCTTTGCGAGCGCCAAGCCAATACCCTTGGCTCCGCCAGTGATGAGAACTCGGTGACCGGATGTACGCATGCGTCTCCTATGGGGCCCAACGAATGAAAGGGACTTCCCCGTCCCAGGCGAGCCGCGCATCTTGCGACTTGCGGTTTACGGCAACAGCGTGCCACGATGGGAAGTGCGAACTTTTCATCAACTCACCTGAGAGGGGAAATCATGACTATCGTAACCGTT
>JANLPN010000343.1:0-4854 GCA_031367285.1 Betaproteobacteria bacterium
GCCCCAGCAGCGTGAAGAAGGTGCCGCTCTCCAGGCGAAAGGCGATCTGTTCGATGCCCGCACCGGTGCCTTGTTTGCTGGCATAACGTTTGGACAGGCCGTCCAGCACAAGAATGTCTCCAGAGTTCATGGCTGTCCTTCCGGGCGCGCCTGGCGCTCACTGACATAGTAGAAAACGGACGCAACCACCGTCATGGCACACATCCAGGCCATGCCCAGCGCGCATGCTTCGCCGCTCTGGCCGTTGGACCACTGGTCGAACATGGCCACGGCCATGGTCTGCGAGTCGGGGCCCGCCAGCAGGATGGCCAGCGATAACTCCTTGGCGCCCAGCAGGAAGATGAAAAGCCAGCCCGAGATGATGGCGGGTGACAGCAACGGAACCACAATGCGGCGCAGCAGGCCGAGTTGCGTTGCTCCGGCTACCCCGGCTGCTTCCTCCAGCTCGCGGTGGATCTGCATCACCCCGGCATACGAGTAGCGCATGCCGTAGGGCATGTAGCGGATCAGGAAGGCGATGGAAATCAGCCACAGCGAGCCATAAATCGGGATCGGCGAGTTCAGCGCCACCTGGATCAAGGCCACACCCAATACGATTCCGGGGAATACCAGCGGCACGCTGGTCAACTGGTCCAGCATCTGGCTGCCGGGCCAGCGCCGTACCGAGAGCCAGCCGGCGAGCACGGTCAGCAGCAAGGCAGCCGTGGCCGCCGCCGCCGACGCGATGATGGTGTTGAGGGCCAGGGGCAGGTAGCTCCCATCACCGATCACCGCGCGGTAGTGTTCCAGCGACAGCGACGACAGGCCGGCCCAGCTGAAGGAGCGCACAAAAGGCGTGAGCGAATTCCAGATGATGGCCGCCAATGGAATCACCAATACCAGTGCAAAGTTGAGCAGGATGACGGAGCCGGCTATCCAGCGGCTCTTGCCCAGACGGAAGGGGCGTGGGCGGAAGCCCTTGCCCGTGACGCTGGCGTAGCGGTCCGCATTACGCGACAGCCGGCCGTAGAAGTACAACAGCACCGCCACAAGCAGCAGCAGCACGGCGGAAAAGGCACTGGCGTAACCGAGTTGCGGTGGGTTATGGCTCAGGCTCACGTACACGTCGGTGGTCAGCAGGCGGATACGGCTGGGTGTGCCGATCAGCACCGGCACGTCGAAGGATTCGATGTTGCGGATGAAAACAAACATGCCCAGGCCCAGGATCGCCGGCCAGGCCAGGCGCATGGAGATGTTCCAGACCGTGCTGGCCACCGATGCGCCGGCCATGCGCGCCGCTTCTTCCATCTCGGCGTTGGCGCGGCGAAAGGTGGTGGACAGCATCAGGAACACCAGGGGCGACCACAGGAAGCCCTCGACCAGCGTCATGCCGCCCAGCGAATAGACGTTGACCAGAAGATCGTTGCTGCCGCTCAGCGTGCGGTAGATGTCGTTGATCGGGCCGGCACGGCCAAGCAGGAACAGCCAGGAGCCGACATACAGGATATAGGGCGTACCGAGCGAGACGATGGCGGTGAAGAACGCCAGGCGCTTGAAGGGCGCGTCGCTGCGTTCGACTATCCATGCGAGCACGCCGCCAATGAACAGTGACACGACGGTTGCGCAAGCGGCGAAAATCAGTGAGTTCGCGGCACTCACATAAAGCTCGGGGTCACCGAACAAACGCGCGTAGTTGCCCAGCGTAAGCACTTTTTCGCTACCGCTACCGGCTTCGCCGCGCAGGCTGCGCACCAGCAGGATGCCGATGGGCGGCAGCACCAGGCAGGCCAGTACAAAAGAGAGCAGCGTGGCGGGTGCCCAGCTGGACCAGCCCGCCGCCCGCCAGTTACCGCTTGCACCCCTGCGTGCCGCCAAACGGGGCGCGGCAATGGCTGCCTCCGTCATTTGAACAGCTCGTTATAGGTCTTGACCCAGAGCGGCAACTTGGCGTCCACGACCTGCAACGGGAGGAATTCCGCCTTGAAGTGGCCGGTCTCGGGCTTCAGCCGCGGAATCGCGGCGGGAACACCCGGGTCGGCGGGTATGTAGTCCGCATCGCGGATGATTTCCTGGCCCTTTCTGGACAACACGAACTCGATGAACAGCTTGGCCGCATTCGGATGCGGTGCGTTTTTGACCATGAAGATCGGATCCACGGTGCCGGTCACGTATTCGAATTTGAGCCACTTGACAGGCGCGCCCTTCTTCAGGCTCAGCTCGGAATGGTGGCTGAAGGTGGACAGGGCCAGCGGGTACTGCCCGGCAATGACCTGGTCCAGCACCACGCGCTGGTTGGCCGGCACGTTGACGATCTTCTGCTTGGATAACTTGCGCAGGTAGTCCATGCCCTTTTCAGGGCCCATCGCGCTGAGCGTGGCGCCGATGAAGCCCGGTGGGCCGCCCTGCGTCATCTGCTGGGTCCAGGCCATCTTGCCGATCCATTTCGGGTCCAGCAGGTCGTTCCAGGTCTTGGGTTCGTCCTTTTCCTTGACCAGGTCGGTGTTGATCGCCGGAACCAGGAAGCTGATGTAGTGGCCGGTGCCAAAGCCACTGCGGTCCTTGTACTGGTCGGGGTAACGCTTGGATTCGACCGGCACGTATTTCTCCACCAGCCCCGCGCCCAGCAGGACACCGAAGGCCGACCCGCCGTGCGAGACGTCGGAGCGCACCGAGTTGGCCTGTCCCTCGGCCATGATCTTTAGCAGCAGGTCGTTCGCCGTACCCGAGGTCAGGCGGACCTTTATGCCCGGATATTCCTTCTCGAAAGCCGTGGCTATCGGCCGGGAGGCCTGGTTGACCACCAGCGACGAATACCAACTGACCTCGCCCTCCTTCCTGGCGGCATCGACGAGCGCCTGGTCCACGGCACTGGCCGCCGCCGCCCAAGCGGCGAGGGCCAGTGCGACGGCTACCGTGCGCAACATATTTCTGCGTATGTGCATGTCTTGTCTCCTGTACCTCTTGTGCCCGAATAGCGAGTGCGCTGGTGAATGCTTGCCATGAATGGTGTTCAGCGACCCTGGTACACCGGTTTGCGCTTCTGCTGGAACGCCACCCGCCCCTCGATGCGGTCCTTGGTGTTGCGCAGGATGCCCCAGGCCATGCGCTCGGCGTCGATGGCGGCCTGCAACGGCAGGTCGGCCCCGCGCGTCACGAGTTGCTTCACCGCCCGCACGGCCAGCGGTGCGTTGGCCGCAATCTTGCCGGCGATCTCGCGCGCCTCGTCCATCAAGCGCTCCGCAGGCACGATCTTGCTCACGAGCCCGATGCGCAGGGCCTCTGCGCTGCTTATGCGCTCCGCGGTGAGCAGCATGTGCATGGCGTTGGACAGGCCCACGATACGCGGCAGCCGCTGCGTGCCACCCGCGCCGGGGATGCTTCCGATCTTGACTTCCGGCAGGCCGAAGCTGGCCGACTCCACCGCGATGCGGATGTCGCAGGCCAGCGCAAGCTCCAGCCCGCCCGCCAGCGCAAAACCATTGATGGCGCAGACCACTGGCTTGTCGGTGGCAAGCGAGCCGACAAAGGAGCGGTCACCGTCGCCGGAATAAGCCAGTTGGGCATAACTCTCGTCGGGCGGCATCGTCTTCTTGAGGTCCATGCCGGTGCAAAAGGCCTTGTTGCCCGCGCCCGTCAGGATCACGACGCGGATCGCGTTGTCCTTACGGATGGTATCCCACAGTGCAAGCATCTCCACCATGGTCTCGCCGTCGATGGAATTCAGTGCATCCGGCCGGTTCAACGTCACTGTGGCGATGGCCTCGGAAACTGAAAAAAGTACGCCCACGCTGTTTCCCCTGGTGCCGGAATATGTGCATCCGGTGGTCTCTTTGTGTTGGGCTGAGTATTTGTGCAAGCGGCAACAGGGTCAAACGAATATTTCGCGGCGCGCCCTTGAGTTCCGCTCACAACGGGAAACGCGAATGTCGGGATGGCAGTTCCGCTTTGCTGGCTACACTTGCCCGAGGCAATGAGAACGCGCTTGATGGGCGGTAGGTACGTCCGGCCACAACGCATGGAACGGGATCATCCATTGGAATCTGAAGTCGTCGATTGCGTCGTCATAGGTGCTGGCGTGGTCGGGATCGCGATAGCGCGGGCGTTGGCAATGTCGGGTCGCGAAGTCATCGTTGTAGACGCGGCCGAAGGCATCGGTACACAGACGTCGGCCCGCAACAGCGAAGTGATTCACGCCGGCATCTATTATCCCAAAGGCAGTTTGATGGCGCGCCTGTGCGTCGAGGGGCGCCGGAAGCTTTATGCGTATTGCTCCGAAAGAGGTGTGCCGGTCCGGAATTGCGGCAAGCTCATAGTTGCCACATCCGAGGCCGAGTCGGCGATGCTTCCGGCGATTCTTGCGCGCGCGCAGGCAAACGACGTTGAGGGAATGCGCATGCTGACGGCTGCCGAAGCGCATGCCCTGGAACCGAATCTGGCTTGCACTTCGGCACTGCTCTCCGCAACAACGGGCATCGTGGACAGCCATGCCTACATGCTGGCCTTGCAGGGCGATGCCGAGGCGAACGGGGCGGCATTCGTGTTCCACAGCCCTGTCACGGGCGGACACGCAGCGGATGGCGGCGTCGAGCTAACCGTGGGGAACGAAGCGCCGATGTCGCTTCGATGCCGCCTGGTGGTCAACTCGGCCGGTCTGCAGGCCCCCGCGGTGGCCAATTCGATCAAGGGATTGCCGAAACGATTCGTGCCAACACCGTTTTATGCCAAGGGAAACTACTTCATCCTGGAAGGGCGCTCTCCGTTTTCAAGGCTGATCTACCCGGTTCCCGTGCCCGGTGGCCTGGGCGTTCATCTGACATTGGACATGGGCGGGCAGACCAAATTCGGGCCGGACGTGCAGTGGATAAACAGCGTGGA
>JANLPN010000379.1:0-13957 GCA_031367285.1 Betaproteobacteria bacterium
GACAGGATGATTACGCGGATGTCGGGCCGGGCCTTGACCAGGCGGGCGGTGGCCTCCAGCCCGTTCAGCCCGGGCATGGCGATGTCCATCAGCACCAGGCTCGGTTGCAATTGTTCGGCCAGCGCCAACAGTGCCAGCCCATCGGCGGCTTCACCCACCACCTCGACCTCGGTAATGGCTTCGAGCAGCTTGCGCAGGCCCGCACGCACCAGAGTGTGGTCGTCAGCCAGCAGGACACGCAGTTGGTTCATGGTTCCCCCATGGATCGGATCGGTAAATTGAATTCCGCCATTATTCACACCGGTTCGTCAGCCTTGCCACGGGCAACGCAACAACACCTGCGTACCCGCGCCGGGCGTTGATGTGATGTGCAAGCGCCCTCCCAGCAGCGCGGCACGCTCATACATGCCCAGTACGCCGGCACTGCCACCGGCCTGCGCGCGGGCGCGTGCCGCCTGCTGGTCAAAACCCTGGCCATCGTCCTGTACGCTGAGCACCAGCTCGTCACCATCACGCTGCAACGCCACGTTAACCTGCCGCGCTTGTGCATGGCGCAGGACGTTGGTCAAGGCCTCCTGAACAATGCGAAAGCAGGCGGTTTCGACTTCCGGGGCAAGCCGCTCGTCGGACACTTGGGCGTCTATCAGCACTGCCAAACCGCCGCGCACGGCCGTCTGCTCGGCCAGCCAGCGCAGGGCAGGGACCAGCCCCAGATCGTCCAGCATGGAAGGCCGCAGCGCCAGCGCCAGGCGCCGCACTTGCAGCAAGGCGTCGTCCACGATGCGGATGTTTTCGGTGTCCAGCTGTCTGGGTGAATGGTTGCTGAAATGGCTGCGCGATTGCAGGTTGATCTTGATGGCGGTAAGCGACTGGCCCAGTTCGTCGTGCAATTCGCGCGCTACGCGGCGGCGCTCGGTTTCCTGGGCTTCCAGCACGCGCCGGGACAGGGTGCGCAGCTGCCGCGTGGTCTGGCGCACCGCCGCCTCGGCCTCTTTGCGTGCGGTGATGTCCAGCGCAATGATCTGGACGGCGGGTCGGCCTTTGTGCGTGAAGGGAGTCGCGGACAGTTCCACGTCAAATGCCACGCCATCGAGCCTGATGCCGCGGTCGTCGGTTGGATACAGGCCGGCTTCACCCTGCATCATTCGGGCGATCCGGTTCAGGGTGGCTGCGCGGTGATCGGGTTGGATCAGGTCCACAATCGGATGGCCAACCAGTTGATCGGCCCGCGTCGCGCCAAACATGCCCAGAGCCGCGCGATTGGCAAACACCAAAACACCGTCCTGATGCACGCCGATGGCGTAGGGAGAAAGGTCGATCAGAAGCCGGTAACGCTCTTCGCTCTCGTGCAGGGCAAGCAAGGCCCGCTTGTGTTCGGTCACATCCTCCATGGCACCTATCATCCGCATCGGCTCGCCGTGGGCATTGCGGCTGATGTAACCACGGTCCGTCACCATCGCATAACTGCCGTCACCCCGACGGAAGCGGTATTCGTGCGACCAGATTTCGCGCTGTGACGCAATCGCCGCGCGGATGCCCGACACGGCGGCCTCCTGGTCTTCGGGATGGATTCGGTGGCTCCACGATTTGATGTCGTTTTCCACTTCCGCGGGTTGGTAGGCGAAGGTGCTGTAGAAGTTTTCGTTCCACACCAGTTCGTTGGTCGTGAGGTTCCAGTCCCATATCACGTTGAACGTCGCCCTGCTGGCCAACTGGAAACGCTCCAGGCTTTGCCGCAACGCTTCCTGGGCCTGTGCCCGTTCAGTGACGTCGTTGGCAAGCACCAGCGCCGCGGCGCGATTGTCAAAGTTGAGCGCGTGGGTGGTGATCTCGACCAGGATGCTGCTGCCGTCCTTGCGCAAGTGGTTCCACAGCCCCCCTTTGCCCACGCCCGAGTGTTCTCGCGAAAGCTGGCGCAGCAGATGCGATACGTCTTCCGCGGGCCGGATGTCCCGGATCGTCATGCCCAGGAACTCTTTTTGGCTGTATCCGTAGTGCGAAATCGCAGCGTCGTTAACAGCCAGGAACGCGAGCGAGCCAGCGTCGTATACCCACATAGGATGCGGGTTGCTTTCGAACAACTCGCGGTAACGTGCTTCACTGTCGCGGGTGTCGGCCTCGGCCTGCTTGCGATCCGTGGTGTCCATTCTCACTCCGATCAGGCGGCTCGGTTTGCCCGAGGCGTCGATCTCGAGCGCGCTCGCGGTCACGCTGTACCACCTGAATATGCCGTTGGCATGGCACAGGCGCGCTTCGTACTGGTAAGGAAGGTCGGTTCCGGCCAACGCCGCCCGGGTTTTTTTGTCCACCGCGTCGCGGTCGTCGGGATGTATTCGTTCGAGCCACTGCTCGCGCGTGCTCCAGCCGTCCTCGGGCTTGTCTCCCAGCATGGCGAAATAGGTCGGGCTGGCATAACGTTGGTCGGTCTTGATGTCCCATTCCCAGACGCCAATAGACGCCGCTTCGGTGGCCAGCGCCAGCCGCCGCGCCGTTTGCAAGGCCAGCGCCTGCGCCCGCGCGCGGTCCTGCCCCGCCCGGTGGAGATAGGCGCACAAGGCAATGACCGCCAGCGAAGCCGCTGCCCATAAAGCCATGGTCAACGCAGCCAACCGTTGCCATGGCGCCAGGATCACGTCAATAGATACTCCAACCATGACGAGAAATTCAGGCCATGCCGACAAGGTCCGGTAGGCGTAGCTGCGCAACTTGCCATCGATGGCGCTGGCGTACTGCAGGCTGCCCGTGGCGGTTTTAGGTAGCAGCTGGCGAAATACCGGCCCGTTCGGAAAAGTCTTGCCCATGGCCGCGTCGTCGAACGGGCTGCGCATCATCAGGGTACCGTCGCGGCGGAACAGCGCAATGGAGCCACCATCGCCCAGGTCTACCGAGCGCCATATTTTGTCCAGATAGGGGGGCTCCAGCGCCGCAACGATGATCCCGGCAAATACGCCGTTGCTGGAGGGCATGGGCCGGGCGACACTGATCAGCCAGGTGCCGGTAGATCGGCTGCGTACCGGGATTCCGATATAAAACCTGGTTTGAGGCTGGGTGCGGTAGATCTGGAAGTAGCTGCGGTCCGCCAGATTTATTCCGATGTTGCCGACGTCCGAGTCGTAAATAATACGGCCTTGCGGGTCCAGCACCCACATGGCGCGCACAAATGGCAATTCCTTGAGTTGTTCTTTCAACAGGGCTCTGGCCGACTGTTCATTGAGCCCCCCAGAGGCTGCCAATTGCGCGATGCCACTGGCCGCCAGTTCCAGGCGTTGGTCGGCGGTCTGTATGGTGCGCGTGGTCTGCTCTTCGATGATCTGGGCAAACGATTCGGTCAGGCGCACGCCCGACGCAACGGCCTGGGTTCGCAGGTAGTTCAAGGCCAGCGCAAGCAGGGCGCCTGAGACAAGCGCCGAGACTACGGCCGTCCAGATAAGGGGGCTGCTCAGGGACCTGCGTGCGGGCTCCACCTCAGGTACCCCGGGTGTGAACGCCAAAGTTTCTGACGGCGTTGGCGTGGTCATGGGTGCTTCAATGCGGTCAAGACATTGAAGTCTAGGCGTCTTTTATCGATTCGACAATTCGGAATTGCGCTGGATTTGTGCCGCAATCTCGAACGAGCGCAGGCGCTGCGCGTGGTCGAAAATTTGCGAGGTGATCATCAACTCATCCGCACCCGTGCGTTGGATGAAAGTCTGCAGGGCCGCGCGTACCGTGTCCGGGGAGCCAATGGCCGAGCAGGACAACACCGAGTCCAGCAATGCGCGCCCCTGCGGGCCGACGGTGTTGGGGTAGTCCTTCAGGGGCGGTGGCAGTTTGGACGGGCGGCCGGTGCGCAGGTTGACGAAGGCCTGCTGCATCGAGGTGGCACGAAACTCGGCCTCTTCCTGGGTGTCGGCGGCGAACACGTTAAAGCCCAGCATCACGTAAGGCCTGGCAAGTTGTGCCGATGGCCGGAAGCCGGCGCGGTAGACCTCGATCGCCTGCATCATCTGCGCCGGCGCAAAGTGCGAGGCAAAGGCGTACGGCAGGCCGAGGGCCGCGGCGAGCTGGGCGCCAAACAGGCTGGAACCCAGTATCCAGACCGGCACCTTGAGCCCGGTGCCGGGTACGGCGCGCACCTGCTGGCGCGGCGCGTCCGACAAAAAGTCCATCAGCTCCACCACGTCTTGCGGGAACTCGTCCGAACTCGATTCGAGGTTGCGCCGCAACGCGCGTGCCGAGCCTGGTCCGAGCCGGGTGCCCGGCCCAGGCCGAGGTCGATGCGGCCGGGGAAGAGGGATGCCAGGGTGCCGAACTGCTCGGCAATGACCAGCGGTGAATGGTTGGGCAGCATGATGCCGCCCGCACCTACGCGTATGGTCGAGGTGCCGCCGGCCACATAGGCCATGAGCACGGCGGTGGCCGCGCTGGCGATGCCGGGCATGCCGTGGTGCTCGGCCAGCCAGTAGCGGTTGTAGCCCCAGCTTTCGGCGTGTTGCGCGAGGTCGCGGCTGTTGCGGAACGACTGCGCGGCGTCGCTGCCTTCAAGAATCGGGGAGAGGTCAAGAACGGAGAAAGGGATCATGGTCTTTAGCTGGGGCTGCAAATGGCAGACGCAAGCTTGTTTGCGGGCAAGTTCTTGATCTTCGCATGCGTTTGTCTATTGCGTATTGCCGTTGCGGTGGCCGCACATGGCTGAACCCCTGCTGTAGCAGCCAGAACCGGTGCTGTAGTAAATTGGGCAGTCTTCAAAACCCATCCAACGAGGAACCCCATGAAAGCAAGCTGGAACGGCGCGGTGATCGCGCAAAGCGACGACACCGTGATGGTCGAAGGCAACCACTATTTTCCCGAGAGCACGCTGGACCGCAAATACGTGACTTTCAGCAACCACAAAAGCATGTGCCCATGGAAGGGCCAGGCGAGTTATTACTCGCTGGTGGTCGATGGCACCATGAACCAGGACGCCGTGTGGTACTACGCCGACCCCAAACCCGAGGCCGACACCATCCGCGGCCGGGTGGCGTTCTGGAAGGATGTGAAGGTTGAGGCTTGAGTTCCGCCAGGCCGCTTCCGGCGTTTACCGCCACCACCGGGTTATTTCAAGGCTTTTCTCTGCCCCAGCAGAAACCGGCGATCAATCTGTTGCGCCAGCTGGTCGATATCGCTTTGGGAAACCTTGTGGGATTTGAAGTGCTGGCGCCATTTCGCAACCACGCGTGCAAGCTCCGCGCGGAGCGCTAGAGCCTGTAGGTCAACCGCATTGCCCCACGTAACCGCAGGCGGTGCAGAAGTCGCAGCCGTCTCGTCTGATCACGGTCGGGTTGCCGCATTCGGGGCAGGGTTTGCCGGCCAGCAGGGCATGGTCTTGCGGGTCGGTGGGTGTTTCCAGCACACCCATTTCACGCACCGGGTAGCCACGTTCGTCCAGCACGCCCAGCATGGCATAACGGTGGATGATCAGGCGCGCCAGATAGGCCACGGTAGAGGGCCAGGTCTGCTGGCGGCGTTCGTTGTGCGGCAGCCCGGGCACAAACGCCATGAAGCTGCCCAGCGGCTCGGCGTAGTTGAGCAGCTTGCGCAGTTTCATGCCTATCCAGGCCGGGTCAATCACGCGCATGTCCAGCGACAGCAAACGTGCCAGACCGTCCAGCGCACGCGGGTAGTTGCCCGAAAAGCCGACGGCGCAGGGGCGCGTTACCGCATGCCCGTCCGGGCCCGGCAAGGTAATTTCCTTCAGGGTCAGCGTAAACCGCTCGCCGGTCGCCGGGTTGTCCACGTCCACCGCCCAGGCCAGTGTGCCGCTGGGTCCGGTCAAGGGTTCTTCGCGGCTGAACATGGCGTCGAGCACAGGCGTGGGGCCGGTCAGCGCGCCTGCGGGCAGGGCCTTGAGTTGTTCGCAGCGCCAGCGCACCACGGCCGCCGTGGCCGCCACCACACCCGGGAACAGGCGCTTCTCGCCATAGGGTGGAAACGGCATTTCGAAAGAGCGCTCCTCGGCCACGGTGGCTAGTGCGTCGAGTTTCAGCTGTAACCAGGCCGCGTCGTTGGCGCGCAGATCCATCGACAGCGTCTTGGCCAGGGCGCCCAGGCCGCGCGGCTGTTCGGCGCCATTGATCCAGACCTCGAACGGCCTGGGCGCGCCGCCCTCCTGGGCTGCAAGCTCCCCCACAAACAGCGCGAAGTCGCCAAACGGGTGGTGCACCATGAAAGTCCAGGCCGGGTTGCCGCCCGGCAGTTCGGGCCGGCCGGGCCAGCGCAGCGAGGACAACACCGGCGCCGGCAGCCGCTCCAGCGCCAGGCGGCGGTTGGCGTCTGGGATGGTCAGCGGAGCCGCTGCCAGCGGAGCGCCGGTGCTCAGTACCGACCCCAGCACGTTATTGGGCCGGTAGGTGGCCAGCCCCTTCAGGCCGGACAACCAGGCCTGCATGTAGAGGTCGGCAAAATCGGCATACGGGTAGTCGGCCGGCACGTTGACGGTCTTGGAGATGGCGGTGTCGATGGTCGGCGCCACGGCGGCCACCATGGCCGCATGGGCTTGTGCGCTCAGCTCCAGCGCCGTGACAAAAGCGCTGCTGAGCGGAGCGTCGGTGCCCTTGAGGTGCCGGTACAGGCGCCAGGCATGGTCTTCCACGGCGTATTCCTTGAAGCCCCCGTCGGCCATGCGTTTCTTCCGTGTATAGCTCCAGCTGAAGGGCGGCTCTATGCCGTTGCTGGCATTGTCGGCAAAGGCCAGGCTGATGGTGCCGGTGGGCGCAATCGACAACAGGTGCGAGTTGCGCAGGCCATGGGCGCGGATACGGTCCTTCAGGGGCTGCGGCAGACGGGATGCAAAACTCTGCCCGCTCAGGTACAGGTCGGCATTGAACAGCGGGAAGGCGCCACGTTCGCGCGCCAGGTCCACCGACGCGCCATACGCGGCATCTCGCAAAGCTGCGCCGATGTGGCGCGCCTGCTCGCGTGCCGCTTCGCTGTCGTAGTGCAGGTTCAGCATGATCAAGGCATCCCCCAGGCCGGTAAAACCCAGGCCCACGCGGCGTTTGTTGCGTGCTTCCTCCTGCTGCTGGGCCAGCGGCCAGACCGTGACGTCAAGCACGTTGTCCAGCATACGTGTTGCCACCTCGGCCAGTTCGGCAAACGCCTTGGTATCAAAGCGCGCGGCGGCCTCGAACGGGTCCAGTACAAAACGCGTCAGGTCGATCGAGCCCAGGCAGCAGCAGCCGTAGGAGGGCAGGGGCTGCTCACCACAGTTGTGTACGGACAGGCCGTTGGCATCGAAGGCGTGTATGTAGTCAATACCGACGTCATAAACGGTTTCGATACCGTCGTCTTCGACGGTATCGACAGTGGCGGTGAAACGTTCCCGGTTCGCGGCACGGCGATAAGCTAGCAACGACTGCGTCAGCCTGGCGGACTTTTGCCCGTCTTCGAAGCCGATGCGGTCCGCGAATATCTGCAAGTTGTCTCCGCTGATAACCAGTTCGTGAACAGCGAGTGTCTGGTACTGACGGTGGCCACCGTGCCCGTCCGGCATCCGTTTTGGCCCGGCCATGTGGCGCTCGCGGTAGATCGTGGCGATGATGCCCAGGCGCTGCAGCATGCGTTGCACCGCCTCAAGCAGTGGCAGGCTGGATTGCGTCAGGCGTACGCTCACGCCCTTTTCCTGTGTGCCCTGTACCGAACCATCGGCATCGAAGAGCCCGCGCAGCAAGCCGACAGAGAAGACTGACGAGGCCTGCTCCATCACGGGCGTTATGGCCTTGCGGCCTGGCGCCATGCCCAGGCTGAAAGCGAGGTCGCGCAGTGCCGTCATGGCGAGCCGGAATTCGCCACGGCCTTCGATGCCGCGTTGCCAGCCCCGGAAATCGGCGCGGTGGGGCAAGGTGTCGGCTGCCGCCTTTGCGGCGCGCATGATGCCGCCCGCACCGTGCTGCGCACCATCAGCCGGCCGGCCATTGCCCACCAGCCGCAAATCGGTTGCCCACACGGAGAGCACCGCCTTGTCGGCTTTCAGCGTGCCGTCACCTATCAGCAGTCCTAGCAAATAGCCTTCCGCTTCCGTATGGGCCCCGTCCCACCCAAGGAGCGCCCGGTGCTCGTGCAGCAGCACCTGATCGCCCGGCACCAAGTCACCTGCACGGGTCCATTCAGCCTGTACCAGGTAACGTGTGCTGCGCATCACGCGCCGCACCGGATGTTCGGCAGTGAGCCGCAGCGCGTGGCCTTCGCGCGTCCGCACTTTCAGAACGGGTTTTACGCCTGTAGCAAAGAAGCCAGGCGATTCAGTGTCATACCCTTGCCCGTCTACTACGGCGACAAACGCGCGGCCGGTCAGTTGCGCCACCTGGCGCGGACCTTCGCTGGTAAGCACCCAGGTATCGGCAGTCACGCATGGATTCGTGCTGCTGATGGTTTCGCAATAGGACAGGTTGTTGTCGTTGTTGATGTGGTCCAGAAACAATACGCCGGGTTCGGCGTGGTCGTAGGTGGAGCGCATGATCTGGTCCCACAGGTCGCGTGCGCGCAGCTTGCGGTAGACCCACAGGCGGTGGCCATCGACCGGGGGCAATTCACTGGAAAACGCCGGGCCGCTCCCAAGTTTTCCTGCACCCCCTCGGGGGGCCTGACGCGAAGCGACAGGGCTGGGGGCCATATACGCGCCGGCAGCTTTTTGCGCGGCGCCGGGTTCGGCCCGGTGCACCAGTTCCACCTGGGTGTCCTGCTGCACGGCACGCATGAAAACATCCGTGACACCGACCGAGATGTTGAAATTTTTCAGCTCGCCGCGGTCCTTGGCACGGATGAACTCCTCGATGTCCGGGTGGTCGCAGCGCAACACGCCCATCTGCGCGCCACGCCGCGCGCCGGCCGACTCCACCGTCTCGCAGGAGCGGTCGAAGATATGCATGTAACTCACCGGGCCCGACGCACTGCTGCGCGTGCTGCCAACCCAGGCGCCGCGCGGGCGGATGCGTGAAAAGTCGTAGCCCACGCCGCCGCCCTTGCGCATGGTCTCCGCCGCCTGCGTGAGGGCAATATAGATGCCAGGGTGTCCATCCTCGGGTTGGGAAATCGAGTCGCCGACCGGCTGTACAAAACAGTTGATCAGCGTGGCCGCGAGCTCGGTGCCGGCCGCCGACTGGATACGCCCGGCCGGCAGAAAACCCTGTTGCAGCGCCTGCAGGAAGCGGCCTTCCCAGTGTTTCCGGTGTTCGGGGGCTTCGGCCTGGGCAAGGGCGTGGGCTACCCGCAGATTGACGTCGCGCACGGTCTTCTCGTCACCCTTGGCGTATTTTTCGAGCAGCACTTCTTCGCTGATGGTTTGGGCGGCCGGCGCCGTACGGGCCTGCGCTGTGGAGTGGGTGGTTTTGGACATGGCAAACGGCCTGGTCAGGGTGCAAGTTCCGGAACGTAGCACAAACCTCGTTCTACACCAAAAGCAGACGCATTGGTGACAGTTGGAGATGAAGCCGCACCCGCCGCGGTGCCTGCGAAAACGCGTGCTTGGGTGCGCCCGCACGCCTATGGCCTATGGTGTGCACGAGGGTTTCTCCGGGTACGGTTGCAGCCAGGCCTTGACTACCATCGCGCATGCTCAAGACGTACCCCCAACTGGACCAGGAACCGTGAGGTGGTAACACGGCCCGCGTCCGATGCCTCCCAGGCCTTGTTGAGCGTACGCGATGTCACGGTGCAGTTTGGCGGCATCGTGGCGCTGGATGGCATAAATTTCGACGTGGTGCGGGGCAGCATCTGTGGCCTGATCGGGCCCAACGGCGCCGGCAAAACCACGCTGTTCAACTGCATGAGCCGGCTCTACAACTACCAGCGTGGCGACATCCTGTTTGAAGGCCGGTCCATTACCGCCACACCCACGCACCGCGTGGCTGGCCTGGGGCTGGGGCGCACGTTCCAGAACCTGGCCATGTTCCGGACCATGCCGGTGCGCGAGAACGTGATGGTGGGTGCGCATTCGCGTTCCCGGGCCGGTTTTTTTTCCAGCGCATTGTGGCTGCCGCGTGTGCGTGCGGAAGAGCGCCGCCTGCGTGAGCGCGCGGGTGAAATCATGGACCAGCTTGGGCTGACCCCGTTCCAGCACCGTCCGGTTGGCGACCTGCCGTTTGCCACGCAAAAACGCGTGGAGCTGGGCCGCGCGCTGGCAGCGGATCCCAAGCTGCTGATGCTTGATGAACCCGCTGCCGGGCTCAACCACGAGGAACTGGAGGATCTGGCCGGCCTGATCCGCGATGTGCGTGACCGGCTCAAGATCACGGTGTTGCTGGTGGAGCACCACATGAGCCTGGTAATGGGGGTGTCCGACCATATCGTGGCGCTGAATTTCGGCCGCAAGATCGCGGAAGGCACACCGCATGAGATACAAAACCATGCGGACGTGATCGAAGCCTATCTGGGAACTCCAGCGCATGCCAAAGCTTCTTGACGTGATCAAGCTGGGTGCGGCGTACGGGGCTACCCGGGTGTTGCACGATCTGGCCTTCTCGCTCGAAGCGGGGCGCATCACGGCCATTCTCGGGGCCAATGGGGCGGGCAAGACCACCACTTTGCGGGCTTTGTGCCAGACCGTGCGTACCACGGGCAGCATTGTTTTCGACGGGCAGCAGTTGGTTGGCAAGGCGACCGAAAACGTGGTGCGCCTGGGCGTGGCCCATGTACCCGATGGCCGGGGCACTTTCGCCGGCTTGTCGGTCGAGGAGAACCTGCGCCTGGGTGCCTATGTACGCGGCGACAAGGCAGGGCTGGCGCTGGACATGGACCGGGCGTTCACGCGATTCCCCATCCTCAAGCTGCGCCGCCACCAGCAGGCCGGAACCTTGTCGGGTGGCGAGCAGCAGATGCTTGCCATCAGCCGCGCCCTGATGCTGCGCCCCAAACTGCTGCTGCTCGATGAGCCTTCGTTCGGCCTGGCGCCGAAGATCGTGGCCGAGATTTTCGACATCATGCGCACCATCAACCAGGAGGACAAGGTCAGCATGCTGCTGGTGGAGCAGAATGCCAGCCTGGCGCTGGACCTGGCCGACCATGCCTATCTGCTGGAGACCGGACGCGTGGCGCTGTCCGGCCCCAGCGATCAGATCAAGAACGACGAGTCGGTGCGCCGCGCTTATTTGGGCTACTGAAATGGAAGCCCTGCTGCACCAAATTTTCTCGGGCCTGGCCAACGGCTGCATTTACGGCTCGGTGGCGCTGGCGCTGGTGATGATTTACCAGGCCACGCACCACATAAATTTTTCGCAGGGCGAGATGGCGACTTTCAGCACTTTCATCGCGTGGGCGCTGATACAGGCGGGCTGGCCCTACTGGGCTGCGTTTGCGGCCACGGTGGCGATTTCGTTTACCGGGGGCCTGGTGCTGCAGCGCCTGATCCTGCGGCCGCTGGAGAAGGCCCCGGTGTTGACCAACGTGATCGTGTTCATCGGCCTGCTGCTGATATTCAACGCCTTGTCGGGCTGGATCTTCGACCACACGCTGAAGTCCTTCCCGAGCCCGTTCCCCAAGGATTCCGCATTGGCCACCAAATATTTCTCCGCGCATGACCTGGGCTCGGTGGCCGTGATGTTGTGTGTGCTGGCTGCGCTGTTTGCATTTTTCCGCCTGACGCCTTTGGGCCTGGCAATGCGCGCGGCGGCGCAGAACCCGGACTCTGCGCGCCTGGTGGGCATACGCGTGTCGTGGATGCTGGCGCTGGGTTGGGGTCTGGCCGCCGCGATCGGCGCGGTGGCCGGCATGATGGTCGCGCCCATTGTTTTCCTGGACCCCAACATGATGACGGGCATCCTGCTGTACGGCTTTGCGGCTGCCTTGCTGGGCGGTGTCGATAACCCGCTGGGTGCCGTCATCGGAGGATTTATCGTAGGTGTGCTGGAGAATCTGCTGGGTGCCTACGTGATTGGCACCGAACTCAAATTGACCGTGGCCCTGGCTCTGATCGTCGTGACGCTTACCTTGCGGCCCAACGGGCTGTTCGGGAAAAACGTGGTAACCCGCGTATGAGGGCGCTGAACGGCAAAGGGGCATGGTTCTGCTGGGCCGTGTTGTTGGTGGCGCTGTTGGTGCTGCCGTTTCTGTTCAAGAACTACCGGGTGTTCCAGTTCAATCTGGTGTTGGTGTACGCCATTGCGATTCTCGGTTTGAATATCCTTACCGGTTTCAATGGGCAGATATCGCTCGGTCACGGCGCGTTTTACGCCGTGGGTGCCTACACTGCGGCGGTACTCATGGACAAGCTCGGCGTGCCCTACTGGCTTACCTTGCCGGCGGCCGGCGCCGTGTGTTTCGCTTTTGGCTTCGTGCTCGGTTTTCCGGCCTTGCGGCTGGCCGGCCATTACCTGGCGCTGGCAACCTTCGGGCTGGCGCTGGCGATGCCGCAACTGCTCAAGTACAAGAAGATCGAAGGGCTCACCGGTGGCGTGCAGGGCATCGTATTGACCAAGCCCGACGCGCCGTTTTCCTTTAGTCTGTTTGGCCAGCCGTTGAGTGCCGACCGCTGGCTGTATTTCGTCACGCTGGCGGTGGCTGCGCTGATGTTCCTGCTGGCATGGAACCTGTTGCGCGGGCGGGTTGGTCGAGCGCTGATCGCCATTCGAGACCACCCGATAGCGGCCACGGCCATGGGCATCAACCTGCCGATGTTCAAGTCGCTGGCATTTGGTGTGTCGGCCGGTTTCACGGGCGTGGCCGGAGCACTGGGCGCAATTACCGTGGCTTTTGTGTCGCCGGACAGTTTTACCGTCCAGCTGTCGATCTTCCTGCTGGTAGGCCTGGTGGTGGGGGGCCTGGCGTCCATTCCCGGCGCGATCTTCGGCGCCATCTTTATCCAGTACGTGCCCAACATCGCGGACCAGATTTCAAAATCGGCACCGGCCGCCATCTACGGCACGTTGCTTATCGGACTGATGTACCTGATGCCCACCGGGGTGATGGGTATGGTGCGCAGGGTGTGGGTGCGGCTGTGGTCGCGCGCCACGGGTTGACCGGACGACATCGCTGGTCCGGCCGGTTCTTTTGGTAAGTCATTTTTGAAGGAGACGGGAACATGAGACTCAAATATTTCGGCCTCGTGCTGGCCGGTATCACGGCTGCGCTGATGGGCACATCGGCCCTTGCGCAGAAAAAGTACGACACGGGTGCCACCGACAAGGAAATCAAGATCGGCCACGTGATAGCGTATTCCGGCCCCGCGTCGGCGTACGGTGCCATAGGAAAAGCGATCGGCGCCTATTTCGACAAGGTCAATGCCGAAGGCGGCGTCAATGGCCGCATGATCAAGTTCCTGTCGCTGGACGATGGCTACAACCCGGCCAAGACGGTGGAGCAGGTGCGCAAGCTGGTGGAGGAGGAGGAGGTGCTGCTGTTGTTCCAGCCGCTGGGCACGCCGTCCAACACCGCGATCCACAAGTACATGAACACCAAGAAGGTGCCGCAACTCTTCGTCGCCACGGGTGCAACGCTGTGGGGCGATCCGAAGAACTTTCCCTACACCATGGGTTGGCAACCGAGTTACCAGTCGGAGGCCCGGAACTATGCGGCCCATTTGCTGGAGACCAAGCCAAACGCCAAGATAGGTATCCTGATGCAGAACGACGACTACGGCAAGGACTACCTCAAGGGCTTCGAGGATGGCCTGGGCGACAAGGCCAAGACCATGATCGTCTCCAAGGTGACCTACGAAGTGACCGACCCCACGGTGGACAGCCAGATCGTCACGCTCAAGGCCTCGGGCGCGGATACGTTCTTCAACATCACCACGCCGAAGTTCGCCGCGCAGGCAATCAAGAAAGCGGCCGAGATCGGCTGGAAGCCGGTGCATTACGTCAACAGCGTGTCTACGTCGGTGGCCGGTGTGCTCACTCCGGCCGGCCTGGACGCCTCGATGGGTCTTATTTCGGCCCAGTACATCAAGGATCCCACCGATCCGCAGGTGCAGTCCGGCAAGGAGTGGGACGAGTGGGTGGCGTGGATG
>JANLPN010000387.1:0-7106 GCA_031367285.1 Betaproteobacteria bacterium
CCGCCAATGCGAGCGGCACCGCGGTACGGTTGGCCAACGTGATCAACCTGGTCAGAGCCGGATCGGGGCGGCACGCATCGTCGTCGCGCCACCAGAAATCGACCTGTTGTCCCGACTCGCGCCAGCGCGCAATCTCGGCGATAAAGTTTTGCCATGCGGGACTCACCATGACAGCTCTCCTGACCATTGCGCCACCAGGGCGGCGCTATTGAACGCGCCATCCAGGCTGGCGACATTGCCGCGGCGGCGGGGGCGAAGCGCCGCACGGTTGATGGCCTCGGCCAGAGTCCGTGGGTCTAATGCAGACTCTTCCAGCATTTCTATCCAACCGCGCTGCGCCAACAGACGCGTTCGCAGGGTTTGCTCGGTTTCGGCACCGCCGGCGAATGGCACGACAACCGCGCGTGCGCCGGCAGCAAGGGTTTCCATGACCGTGTTGTAGCCTCCCTGACTCACCGAAAGATGGCAATTCGCGAGCAGCAGTGCAAAGTCAGTACGGTTGCGCTCCACCGCCACACCGGGCCCCCCGTTGGCCTCAGCCATCTGCCTGAGGTGGTCGAGCTCGCTGTCCGCAACATCAACACCGGCCAACAGGCGCCATCGGTGTTGCGCCATCGTGCACAGTAGCCGGGCCCGCAGGGCGGTCTCCAGCAACTGCAGTCCAACGGCACCACCGCCTACCGACACCAGGACCTCGTTTTTTCCCAACTGCCCGTCACCTGACGGCGCCGGCCGCTGGTCCACGACGTAACCGGTGTAATGCAGCTTGCGGCCAATTCGCGGAGCGTGGCGAAACGTCTCGTCAAACGGGATCAAGGCCGGGTCGCCATGCACCAGGAGATGGTCGAAGTAGCGCTCGAACAGCTCCAGCATCTGGTCCTGACGCGTTGCATCTTTTTGCCCCCCGCCCAATACGTCACGCACGGAGCTGGCGATCACCGGTCGGTGGGCTGCGCTGGTGGCCGCATCGAGCAACGGCACCAGTTCGAAACGCATCTGGCGCCGGCCAAACGGAAACAGTTCAATCACCAGGACATGTGGGTCGACCGCACGCCAGGCCGCGAGCAACATGGCACTACGTTCCTGCTTCCACCCTTCATCGACCGGCTTGCCGCTGGCATCAACCAGCGCCTTGAAGGAAAGATCAGCGGCACCGACAGGCGGCAACTGGACGACGTGGGCGGCGTTGACGGTAATGCCCGGAACCTCGAAACCGCCACTGACAAACATAACCTCCAGCCCGGCGCGTGTCATCGCATCGGCCAGCGTCGCGGCGCGTTTCAGATGGCCTATACCCAGCAAGTGCTGAACATACAGCATGACGCGTTTTCCGCTCATGGCACCGGTGCGCCGTATGGCAATGGATCGAGTGGCACATTCAGGCGCTCCACGCTGGGCCGGCCCGAGGGATCGAGCCGGAATACCTGCAGCGCACTCCAGTCGATCTTGACCGGTGGCCGCCCCAACATATCCCAACCACAGGCTTGCGCAAAGATGACGCGGATCACCCCGCGGTGGCTGATGGCCAGCGTGGGCAGGCCTTGCGCGGCGACGTCGGCCAGCCATGGCTCCACCCGCAACAGCACCTGACGCGGGCTCTCACCCTGCGGCGGCATGAAGTCCAGCCCTCTCGCCTCATTGGCGCGCATCGCGTCCCCCAACTGCTGACGCAATTCACTCAGGTGTTGACCCTCCCATTGGCCCCAGGACATTTCCGCGATACGCGGCTCCAGCGCGGCCGCCTTCAGGTTCAGCGCCTGCGCCGTCCCGGTGCAACGTTGCAGCGGGCTGGTCACATGCCGCATGCCAAGGAAATCATCGGGTAAGCTGCGGCCGGCCAATGCCGCGCGTCCGACCGCGTTGAGCGGCACATCGGTTCGCCCCTGGATACGCCGCTCGGCGCTCCATGCCGTTTCACCGTGGCGCAACAAGGCCAGTAGCGTCATGCCGGCGTGACTCCACCAGATAGCATTGACCGCCCGCCACCCAGGCCCGCAAAGGCGGCGTTCAGCAGTTCCGCGGCCCTTGCGGTACTTCGCTCCCCCTGCACAAACTGCGCGGCTGCCTGTCCCATGGCAGTACGTTTCGGAACGTCCAGCAACAGCCTGCGCACCAGATCTGCCAAACCCGCCACGTCGCCCGGCGCTGCAAGCAGGCCGGTCCGGCCGTCACAGACGACATCGGGTACCCCACGCACGGCGCAAGACACGACCGGCATGCCCGCGGCCTGGGCTTCCAGCATCGCCATGCCATAGGCCTCGTTGACGGCAGGCCAGATACACAGGTCGCCAGCCCCGTAAATTGAGAGCATTGCCTGCTCGTTGCACAATCCCGCAAAAAAAGCACGACCGGGCGCGGCAGCCTCGAGCAGGCCCTGTACCTCGACCCGCGCCACTCCATCACCCGCAACCACCAACTGCCACGGCAGGTCCATCAAACTGCGCAGTACATCCGCCAGCACGCGATAGGACGCCAGCTTGTCGCCGGGCCTCATCATGGCGGCCACCACGATCCAGTCCGCTTGCGCGGACACGCCATAGGCAGCGCAAAGTGCTGCACGGTGTGCGGCGCGTGCATGTTGTGCCACCCGGTAGGCGGTGGGGTCGAGAAACGGCGCCAACTGCAGAACGCGGGTGGCTGCACCGGCCACCCTTTCAACCCCTTCCATATCATCGCGCGTAGGGCACAAAAGCAGCGACGCCAACTCTATGGCATGCCGTGTGGCTTCGTGCCCGACTGCCCAGGCGCCACCGGCCCTTTTGGACGCGTAGGACGCCTCGAAAATAACGTAAGGAATATCCAACGCGGCACTGACTTCGGGACCCAGCCAGTCGGGAGCCTTGTAGTACAAGTGGTAGGTGAACCACACGTCGGGCCGGTCCCCGCGCGACCCGTCACGCCACTGGAGAACCAGCGCCTGCGCAATCGCCAGGCCCTGGCCACGCAGCCGTGTCTGACGCACTGCATCGCCGTCGCCTTCGAAACTGCGGAAATCGGAAACCATCTCGACACAGTGTCCACCGAGTCGCAACGCGTCCATCAGCAACCTGGCGACACGCCGGTCGCCGGACGGCGTTTCATGGGTGGGAGATTTGAGCGGCGCGTAGAAGGCAATACGCATGCAGGATTCTAGACCGCACCACCATGGTCGAATGCCTGCAGCCACCCGCCTGGCCACCGTACAATCTCGCGCTTGCGTCGCGCCGAACGGCGGTGCAGGCCACCCTCTCTCTCCCTCTGGTCGTTCCGCGGCCATCTATCCGGCACAAGGCTCAGGCCAGGACCCGGCGACCAGGACCTTATGTGCGGACTATTCTTCGTTGTTGAACGTGCCAGGGCAGTAGACCTTTCGCGTGCGCGCAAGGCGACCGCTGCCCTGCGCCACCGCGGCCCGGATGGTATCGGCGAATACTGCTTCTCCCGACTCTACGATGCGCCCAGCGGCACGTTTGAGGTGTCCGGGTTTGTCGGCCACACCCGCCTGTCCATACTCGACCCCCAGCCGCGTTCCGCCCAACCGTTTCGCCGCGGCAACCGCAGCCTCGCTTACAACGGCGAGATTTACAATTTCCGCGCTCTGCGCTCCGAGCTGTCGCGTGGTGGCGCCAGGTTCGAGACCGACGGAGATACCGAGGTGCTGCTGGAACTGGTCACTCGCCAGGGCATTCAGGCGCTGAACCAGGCGAACGGCATGTGGGCGTTCTGCCTGCTCGATGAGGACACCGGTCAACTGACGGCGGCGCGAGACCGCTACGGCAAGAAACCGCTGTTTTATTTTGCGGACGCACACACCTTGTGTTTGGCGTCGGAGATCGCACCGATTCTGAACTACCTAGGGCAACGCCCCGTGTTTGTACCGGCCAACCTGGACAGCTTTTTGCGCGAGGGCTGGCTGTTGCCGGACCCCCGTGGCGCAACCCATATCCAGGGCATTCGGCAGGTGATGGCGGGCGCTGCGTTGTCGTTCGATTTGACCCGCTGGAAGCTGGAAGAACGACGTTATTTCGACCTTGCCGAATACGCTGCCTCCGCGCCGCGCGAACCGGCCGAACTGGCTTCTCTGGTGCGGGACGCCGTGCTGGCGCGGCTGGTAGCGGATCGCAAGGTCGGTCTGCTGCTCTCCGGGGGAGTGGACAGCTCGTTGGTACTTTCGGTATTGCACGCCTGTGGACTGGCCGACAGCGTGACGTGTTTCACCGGTGATGCCGGCAAGAGCGATGACGCGATGTACGCCAGACAGTGCATAAAACAGCTCGGCATCCAGGCCATCAATGTGCCACTGGACTACGGCACGACCAGCATGGGCTCTTTCCTGCAGGTTTGCCGCCATCAGGAGAAGCCGTTCCCCTTCATCGGCAACGTGTTGGCGATGCCGCAGCTCTACCAGCAGATCGCCAGCCACGATGTACCGGTGGTGCTCGATGGCACGGGTGGGGACGAGATTTTCGCCGGGTACTGGGATCGCTACTACCGTTTTGCGATGAGGCAGGCCCTGGTGCAGGGCAACGAGGACTGGATCGCGGACTCACTCGCCGCCAATGCCGGCGATCCCAAGCTTGGCGCCCTCACCCGGCGCGCTCTGCACGACGCGCAATTGCAAAGCCGCCCGCGTGCGGACGGCATCACACTGGGGCCTGAAGACCCCGCGGATCTTGATTCGTTCGTGGACGGTTCAGTACGCCAGGCCCGCGGCAGCGATCCACTGATAGACTTCGATGGCTCTCTGGCCGAAGCCTTGGTGACCGATGCAGCCGATGGAAGGCTGCACGAATGGTTGTGGCAAAACGACCGCAACGCCATGATGTCGGGCATAGAAAACCGCAGTCCGCTGCTGGACTACCGTCTTGCGCCTTACATGCACAGCGGCTATCAGAACAAGTTCGCAGGCGCATGGAACAAACACGAGTTGCGGGCCCTGTTCCCGGCCTTTGCTCCTCTGCCGACCCAGTGGCGGCGCGACAAACAGGGTTTTCGTTGGGTTTACAGCCGGTTTCTGCGCAACAATCGCAGCCAGGTGCTGGAACTGGTCGCCAGTTCCCGTATTCTGCAGGACCGGGTCGATGTCGGTCGCATGCAGGATGCGGCCCACCAGCACGAGGCCTATCTGGAATGCGGTTTGCTGCAACGCATGTTGTGTATCGCCGGCCTGGAACAGACGATGGGTTTCTAGCGCGTAAGCGGAGCAGGTCTCAAACCAAACTTGGTGGCCAACCGGGCCAGATTGGCCTGCATACCGAATTGGGCGGCGACGCGGGCACATCCGGCATCTCCCAACACCCGGCGCTGCTCCGGGTCAGTTATCAATTTGAGCAACGCATCGGCCAGAACGCGCGGAGAATCGGGTTCTACCAGCATGCCGGTGACTCCATCGTCTATCAACTCATGGATCGCCGATACATCGGTTGCGACACAGGGCAAGCCCTGGCTTTGGGCCTCCATGAGCACATTGGGCAACCCATCGCGGTCGCCATCGTGCGCGATCCTGCTGGCCAGCGCAAACAGGTTCGCGGCGCGGTATTCGGCCAGCAATTCCCCCTGTGTCATCGCGCCACGCCAACTGACGCGGCCTGACAAGCCGAGCGCTCGCGCCTGCTGCGCCAGCGCATCACGCAGTGGGCCACCGCCCACATGCACCAGCCGCCAATGCACGGCAGGCGGCAGCAGCGCAAGTGCGTCGAGCAATACATCGGTACCCTTCTTTTCGACCAGCCGTCCGACCGATAGCAATACCACGGGGTCGGTTGCAATGCTACCGTCGCGCGCCGTCCCGCCCATCGGCTGCGGCGCGAACCGCTCCAGATCCAGCCCGTGGTAAACCAGTTCCACCCGGCCGGCCGGCGCTAGCGTGGCGAGGTAGTCCCGGTTGGTGGCGGTGCAGGTGACCAGCCATTCACACGATGCCAGTTTCTCGCGCAAGTCCCATTCAGGGGTAGTCCAGATGTCTTTCGCGTGGGCCGATCCGGACCAGGCAAGGCCCCGTATCGTTGCCGCGTACCGCGTGACCGAAGCCGGGGTATGCAGAAAGTGCGCGTGCAGGCGCACCACGTCCGATGGCAGCTCAGCGGCAAGCACCAGTGCCTGCCCAAAACGGCGCACTCGGTTCGCCGTCCTGTCGCGCAACAGGTCCCGCAGCCACATGGCGCGGGCGGCACGGTATCCAGGCCCGCGCCGCACGCGCCACCAGGCACGCAGCAGCCGCATCGGTTCATCACGCAGGTATTCGGGCAGATACAGCAAGGGCGCCCGAATCTCGGCGTGCACCGGGTGGGTACGTGTATCGGTTGGATGGCGCAGCGAGACAATCAGAATCTGAAGACCACGGTGTTCGAGCGCCGCGATTTCCTGCGCTATGAAAGTCTCGGAAAGTCTCGGGTAACCCTTGAGGACAAAGGCGACCCGGCCCGGCTCGGGCAACCCCATCGTCTCAGCCAATACGGGCCACCGCAATTGCCGGCTCGTCCTCGGCGGTCTTAAGCCAGGGCGCCACGAGTTTGGCAACATTCGGCAGCCCTTCAAGAAGCCCCGGCACCACGACCTCGGAGGGCAGATGTTGCCGCGGTAACGCACGCAGGGCCGCGGCCATCACAGCCGGGTCGTTGACACCGTCTTCGCTCAGCATACTGATCAGCCCCAGCTTTGCCGCGCTCGATGCACGTATGAATTGCTCCAGCCTCGGTGTGGTCCGCGGAATGATCAGCGCGCGTTTGTCCAATGACAACACCTCGCAAAATGTGTTGTAGCCGCCCATGGCCACCACGCCCGCAGCCCCCGCAACCAGTGCCTCCAGATTGCTGTGGAACGTAATCGCATCCACGCGCTTGAGTTTGGCGGCGCGGTTCATGAACTCGGTCTGCCGTTCGGGCTGCATGAAGGGTCCGAGCACCAGAAGCGCCGGATAAGGCAACAGCGCGTCGTGCTCGTAGGCGCGCAATACCCAGTCAATCAAGCCTTCTCCATCTCCACCACCGCCCGTGGTGACAAGTATGTAGGGCTTTTTGGTGATCTCGGGTAAGCGGGGTGGAGCGCCGGCCGTCGACACCTCGCGTGCGAGGTAGCCGGTGTAGGTAATCTTTTTGCGCACGCTGGCGGGCAAGGTGATGCCATCC
>JANLPN010000459.1:0-3606 GCA_031367285.1 Betaproteobacteria bacterium
CGCCCAAGGCGGACTGCGGCGAAGTGGACAGCTTGCTCGACGAGCACATCGGACACGTCGCACAACGAATTCGCGAACTGCACAAGCTCGAGCGAGAGCTGCGTGCCCTGCGCGCTCAGTGCGGAGCGCCGCACGCGGCTGCGCGCTGCGGCATCCTGAATGGCATCGAGGAAGCGGCTGGCCACCCCGCCAAGACTCCTGGCCGCCGGCACGTGCGCGGCGCACACTGAGTCTCTGCACACGGCGGGGCGCTGGCCGGGCTGCCTCCCGCTGCACCGAAGTGACATCAGCAGCGCAGGCGTGAGGCATCCTCGGCCAAGAGGTTTGCGCCGTCGAGGGCGTGAGACGCGAGAATCGCTTGCATGACAAGCCTGCCGGACAGTGCCTGGGTGTGGGAGCTGCTGCTGCGTGGCGCAGTCGGCGGCGTGCTGGTGTTTCATGTGATTCACCTGACGCTGCCAGGCCCGCGCGCTGCGACGCGCATAGCGCTGGCCGTGTTCACGCTGTCGCTGATCTCGTACCTCTTCTGCCAGCGCGCCGAACTGTTGTTTGTCCTGCCCCGGCCCTTGGCGCTCGTGACTCTGGCGCTGTGCGTCAGCAGCACCGCTTGGTTGTGGCTGGCCGCACGCGGCCTTTTCGATGACCGCTTCGCGTTCACGGCCCCGGTGCTTGGCGGCACCCTGGGCATGCTGGTACTCGGTCTGACAGCAAACGTGCCGCGCATGGATGCGGCACTTGCCGGCTTGCCCGATCCAGGCGCCGGTGTTCTCGGACAGCTTCATGCGGCGGGCATGCTCGGATTCACAGCCGCGGCCTTGTGGGAAGTGGCGCACGGTTGGAACGATGACCTGGTTGAACCCCGCCGCGCTGCGCGCCGTTGGGTGGCGCTGGGCATCGGCCTGTATGCCGCCGTCGCGCTGATCGTCGAACTCGCGCTGCGCGGGCGCGCGGTCGGCGCGCTGCTGCCGGCGCTGCACGTGCTGGGTATCGGATGCGTGGCCCTGGCGCTGGCCGTCCTGGTGGCGCGCCGCTCGCTCGATGTGATTCTGGGCTTGCCCGCACCAGCCCCCGCGGCCGAAACGTTGCCGAGGGCGGACGTACCCGCGGCTCCTCAAGAAGCAACAGCGCAGCGCCCCGCCTCTGCGCCCTTGGCGCGACTGACACTGGCCATGTCGGAACAGCACGCTTACCGTCTCGAGGGCCTCACGCTCGCGGCGCTTGCCCAGACGCTGGGCCAGGGCGAAGCCGCACTGCGCACCCTGATCAACCAGGAACTCGGCTACCGCAACTTCAACGACTTCCTGCACCACTACCGGTTGCAAGAGGCCGCCGCACGCCTGACCACCGAGGACCTTCCAATCCTGAGCATTGCGCTCGAATGCGGCTACGGATCGATCGGGCCGTTCAACCGCGCCTTTCGGCAACGCTTCGGCATGACGCCCACGGAATACCGGGCGGCGGCCCGCATGGAGCGGCACCGCAGCACGTCTCAGGCAGGTTGAGCGACGAATCGGCCAGAGTTCGCGAGGAATCGGCCAGACCGCAAGCCCCGCACGAACCACGATGGAAGCACCCCAACGCCATCGGAGGCCTTGTGCAAGAACCCTCGCTGCCGCAACTGGCACTGACCATGCTCACGATCGACTTTCTGCGCTACGCATTCGCCGCCGGCGTGGTCTGGCTGCTGGTGGAGATGGTGTTCGGCCGCCGCCTGGCGGACCGGCGCATCCTTGACGGCGTGCGCCAGCCTGGCCAGATCAAGCGCGAATTCACCTACTCGCTCTCGACCGTGGTGATCTTCGCCACGAACGGCCTGCTGGTCTGGCTGCTGGCGGCCGCGGGCACCGTGGAGATCTATTCCGACGTTACCTCGCGCGGCTGGGCCTGGTCGTGGCTGAGCCTGGTGCTCATCATCGTCGCGCACGACGCGTACTTCTACTGGACGCATCGCTGGCTGCACGGGCGGCGCTGGTTTCGCTCCGTGCACGGCCGCCACCACACCTCGCTGCACCCCACGCCCTGGGCGGCCTATGCCTTCCACCCGGTCGAGGCGCTGGTACAGGCCGCGTTCCTGCCTCTGTTCCTGCTGGTGGTGCCGGTCCACAGCGGGGTGGTTCTGGTGTTCCTGGTCCACATGATCGTGCGCAACGCCATCGGACACTGCGCGCACGAGTTGATGCCCTGGAGCTGGACACAAAGCCGGTGGCTCGGGTGGATCACGCCGGTCAGCCACCACCACTTCCACCATGCGCGCAACCGTGGCAACTTCGGCCTCTACTTCACGTGGTGGGACCGATGGTGCGGCACCGAAGACGCCGAGTACCGGCGCTATGGCGATGCCCGCTTCTCTCAGCATCCAGGTGCGGCTTCATGCCCCGCAACAGGCTCTCCATGAAATTCCTTGAGCTCAAGATTCCGCCTCCAGCGGTCGCCCTGTTCGTTGCCGTTCTCATGTGGCTGGCGTCCCAACTGACAGAACCGCCGAGAGCGTCTTTTGCAATCAGAGTGGCCGCAGCACTCGCGCTGCTGATCGTCGGTCAAAGCATCAGCGTCGGCGGCATGCGTTCGTTTCGGAAGGCCAAGACGACGATGAACCCCTTCAAGCCGAGCGCTACATCCGCCCTGGTGAGTGATGGCGTGTATCGCTTCACTCGAAATCCCATGTATGTCGGCCTTCTGATCACGCTCCTCGGCTGGGCAGCCTTCCTGTCGCAACCAGCGGCCTTGGTCTTCGTGCCGCTCTTCGTCCTGTACATCACTCAGTTCCAGATCAAGCCCGAGGAGCGAATCCTCTCTTCAATGTTCGGCACCGAGTACGCGGAGTACAAGGCAAAGGTACGGCGCTGGCTCTGAGGGCCGTTCAACGCGCCGGGTTCAGACGTGGGTTCGTCTCTTCGCCCCAATAAAGGAGCGCGGCACCCGACACCAGCATCGCAATGGCAACGAACCAGAAGGCACTTTCGATGCGCCCGCCGAGCGCGGCAGCAGCACCGAGCGCGAGCGCGCCGATGCCGTAGCCCAGATCACGCCAGAAGCGATAGATGCCGATGGCGGATGCCCGCCAATTCGGGTGCGCGATGTCGGCCACAGCCGCGCTCAGGTTGGGGTACAGCATTGCCATGCCCAAGCCGGCGATCGCGGCCGACGCACTCCACCACAGCGAGCCTGAACCCATCGGCAGCAGCGCGACACCGAGGCCGCAAATCCACATGCCGCCAGCGTTGAGGCCGTGGCGCCCCACACGGTCGGAGAGCTTGCCGGTGAAGAACTGCGCACCGCCCCAGGTGAAGCCATAGACCCCGACGATCCAGCCGATGCCCGGCAGACTCATGCCTTGCTGATGCAGGTAGACCGGCCAGAAGACCCAGACCAGCGCATCGACGAACTTTTCGACCAGACCGGCCTGGCACAGCGCGGCCATGCGGCGATCACGCCAGCTCATCAGCGCGAACACTTCGCGAGTCGAAGGTCGTTCGCTCACTCCCGTGGGGTAGCGCGGCCGCAGTGCCTGCGCCGATGGGGCCGCAGCGTGGCGCTTGACCTCGGCATGGGCCCAGGGCAGCGTCTCGGTGATGGCCAGCCATGCCAAGGCGGTGGCCAGGCCGA